>JBKHVY010000044.1:0-13576 GCA_046569805.1 Bacteriovoracia bacterium
AGGTACAGCGTTCTTCATGGAGAACTTCTAGGTTAAAGGGGGGGACTAGAAGAACCCAATTGACACATGGAAGCGTCCGGGGGCCTCGAGGTTACCACTGGGGCCACGTTTTCTCAAGAGTTTGATGCCGTAGTCAAAATCTAGGGTTCCGACCGGAGTAACGACCTTAAATGTTACCCCCACTGACTGGCGTAATTCTCCAAAATCGACCGTGTCCACAAAAATGCGCCCAGCATCATAGAATACTCCCGCCATGAGACTGTCGTTAATAAAATAACGGGGTTCCAGCTTAAAGTTTGCCATATAGGCCTTATTTTGAACCCGATCCTCACCCACATCGTTTCCGTTCGCGAGGCGATTGATCTCCTCGTCACTATAACCACGCACAATGTCAGTACCGGTCAAACGGAACAACTTAATGTTCGGAATATAACCTTCGCTCAGCGTTGCGCCATCCTGCATTATGGGCTGACCATTACCATCACGCTTTATATCTTTGGCCAAGTTCTCTTGGATGCCACCGACAGCTGATATGGCAATTGTTCCTCTTGGGATCGGTATGTAAAAGCGGTTACGCGAGATCAACTTATAGAAGTTGATCGTCAGATCATTGTTCTGCTGAGACAGGAAGTAGGGATTCGCAAACTCGTTCGAAACGTTGAACCACGCGCCGGCCGTCGGATTGATACGGGTGTTCCGAAAGTCGGCGGTAAAACTCGGCGTTAGAGCACCAATCACGAAGCTGCCGTTGTCACGCACTTCGGTAGCATCGAATTGGTTGATGCTCTCGAACTGATGCCGGAGCGATAAAGAATAGCGGGATCCAAAGTCGCGACTAATCGTATTCGAGAGGCGCCGGATGTCCGCGTCGAAGGAGAAGAATCTCCGGCGCTGAAACGTCAGAGCAAGTCCGTAGTCGATGGAGGTCTCCTCGAGGTCCGGGACGTTGAGCTGCGAACTGATGTTGTACTCGAGCAAACTGCGCCCCTCGTCGCGGCGCCGCTGATCGAAAGCCTGGAAATCGAGCCGCTGGTTCACTTGGCCCGTGATCGACGACGAGATGTTCTCTCCGAAGAGATTGAGCCAAGACACCGTTCCGGAGAGCTTGAGCCCAATATCCGTGCGGTAACCAGGTGCGATTTCGATCAATCCGTAGTCGCGCTCCGTGACCTCGACGACAACGTCGGTGAGTGGAGTGTCACCTTTGTGGAAGATCGGCTGGACCTTCACGCTAGAGAAAATACCAAGCGAACTGAGTGCATTTTCGAAATCCTTGACCTGGTTCGGAGAAATCGGTTCGCCTCGGAGAAAGGGCGACTTGCGACGGATCACGGAGCCCTTCGAGATTTTATTGCCGACGATAATGAGTCGGTTAAAGGTTATGAATTTGCCTTTGGCGATTTTGAAGTGGATTCTCACTGATGTCGGGTCCGCCGCGTACCTAACGATGTCATCGGCATCGCGGTTAGTGACCTCGGCCTGATACCAGCCTCTCGCATGCAAGTAGTCTGTGACTTTGCGTACGTCATCAGTGAAGGCGAACGGATTGAACGGAGCCCCTTGTCGGGTGTCGATCAGCTCGAGCAGTTCAGTACTTTCTGAATCCGTAATGCCAGAGAAGGCGATGTCATCCACAACAACCCGAGCCCCCTCAGAGACAGTATACTCAAGGGTTGCTTCACTCGTGATCCCGTCAAGTACGACCTTCGGGCTTGCGATGTTGGCGCGTACGTACCCATCGCGGATGTACTCTCCCCTCAGCCATTCGCTAAAGGCGTTATTCGAGGCTTCATCATAGAACCCAGCTGTCGCCTGGTCACTCGATTGATCGTTCCAGAACCGCAGAAGCTTGTTCTGGGACCAGTTCTGAGCTCCGGGAAAAGTCACGGATCGAATTCTTGTTCGAACTCCGTAGTTAATTTCTACGCGAGCCGCATTCACCCACTCGTCATGTTTATTGCGATGGCGCTTAAGGCTCAGAGCAATATCTGGTGCTAGATATCCTTGCGCCTTTAGATGCTCTGCAATTCCCACTCGGAGCATACTCTCATCAAGCGGTCTCCGGTAACGCTTAAAGAGGTTCCGCACCACCGACCCAAACTCGAACTTAACATCCGTATTCGGGGCGGGGGGCCGAACGAGGTCGAAGACCCACTGTTCAACTGGAGCGATGATCGCCTCGATCATCACATCTCTTTCGACCTTCTTCGGGGTAATACCAATTGCGACGAGGTAGTAGCCAGAAGCAAAAAGCTCAGCTTCCAGTTCGTCAGTCTTCTGACGGACCTCTTGGATATCGAAGTTTTTCCCTACAAGATCGAGGAGCTTCCGTTCGGCGAAGCTTTTTACAAAACGCGACTCTGTTTTAATCAAGATCTTCCTGAGGAGCTGGGGGCGCCCTGGATCGACGACGACATTAAGCGCCAACTCATTCTCTCGAACAGACTCCTTGAAGGAAATCTGTGCCTCCGGATAGCCCTTCGCCGCGAGATACTGGCGAAGCCGCAAGCTCTCATCCAAAAGATCTGCGTGCTCGAACCAGGAACCCGTTTGTATTTTTAAATTTCTCTCAACGTATTCATTTATTTTTGTGTCCGGTCCAGAAATTTTAATATTCCCAAGAACGATCTTGGGAATGAAACTAATCCGGAGCTCACGAGGGCCGACACCATCCACGAGATCCCAGCGAAAATCACGAACACCACCAGTTGAGACCAAGACCTTCAGCGTCTGGCGCAGATGCGTGATGTTACGATACGTATCCTTGAGGCTAGAAAATCGCTTCTTCTGTTCCTGGCAAGACAACGTCTCACCGCAAACGACCTCTAGCCTCGCGACGATGACAGCCGCCGAAGCTGAAGAGCCCAGGAACCAGAGGAAAATGCCGACGAAAAAGAAGAAACATCTCATTTAAAGGTCATCCGAAACTTGATGTCTCCGCCGATCGAATTATCGATGACGTCCTCTGTGCCCTCGGCGTTTGTTCGAAGCTCGTAAACTCCTTCGAGCTGGACACTTTTTGAGATCCCGTAGTTGATATTCATGCGCTGACGCTGACCGATTGAACCACCGACGGTGCTCGACACGGACAGGCTCATTGCTTCCGAAAGGCGCTTCTTGACCTCGATGTTCGTGGCCGTCCGGGTACGAGCAAGAGCACTCGCCCCTCCCTGATCTCCAGATCTACCAAGCAGCATGCTTTCATCGGATTGCACAAACACCGTACCGAGGTTCACCTGCAAGCCAAACTGCTTCTTCACGATGTCGGTGACCTTGAACTGGTCAAAGATGAATGACCCGACCCCCACATTGGTTAAGTTCTGCCGCTCCTCCGCAGAAATGCTGTTGGACAGGTCGTCCGTGTACCCAAACGCAATGAGCGAGAGAATATTCTGCTTCGAGAGCCCAGGATCTGATGAGAGATCGAAGGTAAAGTTCTCGGGTGTACCGAAGGCTTTTGCCGTAACTTTATAGTTCGCTATCGTACTCGAGGCGGCGACATCGAAATCCGGTTTCGTGATAGGTTTCCTACCGTTAAATAGCAGCTCCGCTTTATTGATTTGATACTCGCTATTCTTAAAAAAAACCTTCGACTGGGTTCCCGATGTTTGGACCTTTCCATCCGCGCTTGGTCTCAGTAGATCACCACTCAGCTGAAGGTCTG
Organism: Bacteriovoracia bacterium; assembly: GCA_046569805.1. GTDB lineage: Bacteria > Bdellovibrionota > Bacteriovoracia > Bacteriovoracales > Bacteriovoracaceae > UBA6144. The sequence goes on from JBKHVY010000044.1 coordinate 3,665, forward strand.
CGACGAGATTAAGATCCATCATCGAGTTGTTCACCGAAATAGGATTCTCGGTCCTCACGTTGAGATCGAGGTTCACGAACCCAGAGAGTACACTCTCCGCGTCCTTCGGCAGGTACTTCGTATCTGCGCTTGCTGCATTCGTGTTAGCGAAGTCATTGATCTCGTTTAAGACACTGCCGGCGTTTACGACCAGATCACCGCGGAGAAGATAGGGGGGCCTCGCTCCAAAGATCAGGCCATCGCCGCTAACCGTTACGCTCGACTTCGTTTTGAAAGGAATGGTCGCACGCTCGAGAGTGTATCGCAGGTTCACGTCAGGATTCAGGCCATTGAGGAGCACCGTTCCAGTCGCATTGATCTTTCCGGCGTCAGGACTGAAAGAGAAGCTCTCAATCTCAAGCTCCGACTTCTTAAAGGTTACTGCGTACTGAATGTTATTAAGCGAGAAGGGCAGGAGGTCCGTGCTGATCGCAAGTTCTTTTGCTGATGAGGAGACCTCAAGTTCCGGTCCCTGGTTACTTAGAATCCACTTGAGCTCCGACGAGACTCTCCCTTCGGCACGCTGGATGTGCTTACTCAAGACTTCGAGGTATTTCGCATCGAACGTTAAATCATTTTTCACAACGAGCTTGTCACTTAAGCCCCCCTGAGCGGAAGAGGTGAGTTTAAAATCAGGAACATTGATATGAAAGTTCCAATTCTTCACCTCGCCATCAGTGATCACGACCTGCGGGGACGTGAACTTTTGATTCAACGAAATCTCTGGTGAATTTAGCGAGAGGCTTTTTAACCATGTGCGCGCCGATATCTTTCCCCACTTCCAGTCGCGGAGCTTGAGTTTAGATGTAAGAGCGAGCTCACCGGTTGCATTAACGAGCTGTGGATTTTCCCCTAAAAGCCCTCGCATAAAGAGCGGTAGATCTGGGATGTTGATCGCGAGGTCAGAATCCACCACCGTTTGACCGCGCTCTTGAACGGAATTCGCGGAAAGAAGGACCCAGTCGTCCGCAATGCGAGCGTCAATGAATACCGAGTCGTCACGCACTTCCCACTCGAAGGTCGAGTCAGGAACGATCTTGTCATGAACGCGCGATTGGGTCATTCCCAGGAATCCGCGATGGCGCCATCGCTTATCTGAATGGTACCCCTGGAACTCGCCTACGGCCCTGAAGGAAAGTGATAAGGGCGAGCGCTTGTAGAGTGTTATCTCACTTGATGTAAGATTCCGCAGTGTAAGTTGGTAGTCGAGCCGGGACAGATCTAGGTCGTAGCCGAAGCTTCCGACAATTTTCCCTTCTTCCTTCGTTGTCGAGAAGTCTTTGACGTTGATCTTTCGATTTCCGTAGAGGAAGGTAAATTTTGCGTCTTTGAATCCCTCTCCACCGGCCAGTATCTTCTGGGCATAGACATCTGCACCGACGCGCAGGTTTGCGATGTCGGCCTTGGCATAGAGCTCGACGTTACCTTGGAGCATCGCCTCGAAGTCCTCGGGTAAAAAACTTAGCCCACCTTGAAGCGGGAAGATCGCCTCTTTGAGTTCAGAAAAACTGATAAGGGGCAAATCGATGGAGAGATCCATCAAGAAATTGTTGTAGTTTACAACGCCGGAACCTGCATACTCGTATCGACCTTTCTTTGCCTTAAGTCCTGGGATCTCGACGCTTCCCTCTTTGAGGTCAATTACGATCTTGTGCACCGTCTCTCCGAGCCGGTATCCGAGAATTTCGAAATCCCGGAATCCACCGTCGATGGTAATCACTGTATGATCGAGCGGGCCCTTAACTTGAACCCGGTTAGTTCCTTCACCCTTTAGATCAAGACCTGCAACATTCCCAAGATCCTCGATGCGAATGTTTCCGGGTTTCACGTCAAATGAGACTTCATCTTTACTCACGAAGCCTTCGAGCTCGAGCTGACTCTTCGGCGCCTTCACCGTAGACTTCATGACGAAGGTTCCGTTAACAACCATGAACTCGGAATCGTGGAGCCACAGAGAAGGAGCGTTGATAATCTGCGTACTACCGCCATCCGAACTTGGGAATACGAGCCGGAGATTATTAACCATGAACCCATTGATCGGACTGAGGTACAGGTCACTTCCCTTGAGCCGAACTGCGACGTCACCAGACAGCCTTCCCTTGAGCGGTTCTAGGGATTCACCGAGGAACGAAAGAACGTTTCCAAGCTCGACGTCGACGAGCTGGGCTCGGACTCCATCGGACAATAATCTTTGCTTGTCGTAGTCCCAGATTTTGACACTTTCTTTAACCGATATCTTTTCGTCGTTATTCGTGAAGCTTAGATCCGACAGGTATAGGCCTATGTCTTTTGTTGATATCTTGGCCGTAAGTCTTTGGGCCTGAAAGATGTTTGATTGAAAATCACCCAACTCGATGTCTGCCACGGCCTTGGCACCAGCCGCCTTTGTCCAACTGATCTTACCTTTTGTCTTGAGGACACCGTTGGTTAACTTGATCGGAGAAAGATCACCCCATTCATGAACGTCAGGTAGATAAACATCGGCCTCAACGAGTCCATCGAACGAGAGTCGTTCGAAATCACTCCAGCTCTGGACCTGACCTGAGACCTGAATTTTGGAACTCTTCTGAAAGAGGAGTATTTGCTTCGCATTTATTTTCTCGCGGAAGATTTCACCACTAACCTTAAGCATGTCAATGCTACTTGGCATTGACTCGTGCCGAAGAAGTTTAAGTTCCGCCTCCATACCGATGACCTTCGCATCCGGTGACACACTTAGACTCTTTACATCCAAAGTTGTGCCAAGGAACGTTAGACGACTGTCCTCAACCCTTAGGCGCGATATCTTAACCGGAAGCTTTTCGAGTTCCTGCTGAGTCGTGTCCCAGGGGTGTTGCTCAGACTTCTCCTGATTTGGTAAGGTGAGATCGACAAATCCTTCCGAAAGGAAGACTTCTGCAAGATTGACCTTGGCTTCACTGAACATATTGAGATCAAACAGGACGCCGATCTCTCCGGCCTCAGCTTCAACGATCGTTCCCTGGCGGGAATAGAGAAGCGTCACATTTTCGAGGCCAAGCCCGGGTGGGAAGAACCTCATGTTGATGCGACTGAACCGGACCTTCGTATCGAACTTTTTCTCTGACACTTCAGTGATCGCACGCGAGAGAAGTCGACCGAAAGATCGTGATTGGAGAAACGCCCAGCCAGCAGCTGAGAGAGCGGCGAAGAACAGAAGGAAGAATACGAGGAGGGTGTTAATTCGCCGCAAGCGAAGTCATCCTTTCTGCGAGCTGCCGGTAGCCGGGATCAAGCCTTTGAACCTCACCGAAGGAACTCCGAGCGGAGTTTGCATCCCCAATCCGCAAGTAGATGTTGCCTTGGGCGTACTTGAGTTCCTTGAATTCATCAATGCTGAGGTCAGGACTCCCGAGCATTTCCTCCAGCACAGAAAGTGCCAAGTAGCTTTGATTTTTCCCGATGGCATTGATCACTCGTAAGTATTGAAACTTCCGTCGCATGTCTTGCGGTAGGTCTTCAAACTTTTCCGCCCGGTTTAGGATCCATTCGACGACGCGACAGAACCCCATGGTCTGGTATGTCACCACGAGATCAAGTGCTAGATCCGGTGAGATCTCATGCAGCTCGAGTTGTTTTATCGCATTAAGCTCAATGGCCCTCGACTCTTGCTCGTCTTCAAAGTCGAAGAGATTTTCGTCAATCCGCTGCGGAGGCTTCGAATCACCGGTCGAGTCCTCAAGACGTAGATCCTCAGCGGTAAGTAGAGACTCATGTGTTTTTTGATGAACTTCTTCTTCACGGCTGCCGAGGATCCATTTTTTTAAAGGCGGGTCATGTCGCGTGAGCTTAACGAACGAGTACCCCTTCTTCGCTTTGATTCGCTGAAATATGACATGTGCGATCTCATCTTCGTTCGTCATGATTGCGACCTCGAGGATACATTTGAGGTTCATCCAGGAATCATCGAAGACGACCATCTCGAGAGCTTTCTTCCAATCTTCCTTCTCGGGAATTCTCCTCGTGAGCAAGCACAGTTCGAGCGATAGATAATGTGCCTGAATCACGGCTTCACCACTCACGAGCTCCTCGGCCTGAAGAGCAGAGAGAAGCGTTTCGATTAGTCCCGCTTTCGTTGCGTGCTCCGCATCTTCAAGCTTTGGCCATCTCCGCTTGCAGCTCTTAACGATCCTTCCAATCAGAAGTTTCGTCTTCTCATAGTCTGCCAAGGCCAGATGCGCTTCGAACTCCAGGAACATGAAATATAGTACGTAGGGAAAGCGTGCCTGATAAATTTGTGTTGCCTCGATCAGCCGATGGTAGATCTTTTTTTTAAGTAAAAGATCTACGTGAGCGATTGCCGCGAGACGTGAACTTTCGAGTTCACCGTTATGAAAGAAGGCATCGGCTTTGAGCTTGAGCAGAAAATCTTTATGCAGCTCGGGCACAGAAGTTTCTTCGCGGTTCAAAATCTCAAGAAGATCGTGCCATCTCTTCGCATCTCGAATTTTTTCGCAAAGAGTGCGTAAGTAGCGCCAGGATTTTTCCGGAGTTACGACCTTTGAACACGCGTAAAGGTACTCTCCAATCTTCGCGATCTCTTCCGCAGATATGTCACTCGACACCTTCTCGAAATGAATCAGAGCTTCCTGGAAACGCCGCGCTTCATAGGCCCTGAGGCCCTGCTCGTAATGATTCATGAAAACCCCCTCCTGGGGTTATACAACATCCTGAATTCATTATACTTTATTCGAGCAATTTCGTGAGAAAATTCGTGGAATACTGATTTGAAATGAAGTCCTTATGGCAAAGGATTTTCTTATGTAAATCAATGTTCGTTTGAATGCCGGACACAACGATTTCAGTTAGTGCGCGCATACCACGGGCGAGGCATTTTTCACGCGTATCTGCAGTTACGATGATCTTCGAAACCATAGAGTCGTAGTAAGGCGGTACGGTATAGCCCGTATAGATGAAGTCATCCGACCGAACACCCAACCCACCTGGTCGGTGATAGTGTGTAATACGGCCCGGTGACGGCATGCCCGTCTTTCCATCTTCAGCGTTAATACGAAACTCGATCACGTGGCCCCGGAAAATGATGTCATTCTGCTTCATCGTAAGTTTGTGGCCCATCGCCACACGGATCTGCTCTGCGATGAGATCGAGGCCCGTCCGCTGTTCGGTGACCGGGTGCTCGACCTGGATGCGCGTGTTCATCTCCATGAAGTAGAACTTCCCGTCGTCCTGGTCGTAGAGATACTCGACTGTCCCAACGGAATCGTAGTTAACGAGCTTGGCCAGACGTATTGAAGCCTCGCACATTTCCTGGCGCGTCTTCTCCGGCAGGACCGGTGAAGGGCTTTCCTCGAGGATCTTCTGGAATCGACGCTGAATCGTGCAGTCACGCTCTCCGACGTGCAGGACGTTCCCGTGCTTATCAGCGAGGATCTGGATTTCAATGTGACGCGGATTCTGGATGTACTTCTCGATGAAGAGTGTGCCGTCGCCGAACGCGCTCTTGGCTTCCGCTTCTAAGCGCGCCAGCGTATCCGGAAGTTCCGCCGAGCTTTCGATCCGCTTCATGCCACGGCCTCCACCGCCGGCCGAGGCTTTTATCAAGATCGGGTACCCCATCTTATCCGCAGCCGCCATGATCTCGTCGAGGGTTTGGCCTTTAACGTAGATTGGCTCTAGAGTGGGAACTCCGGCCTTACGAGCGAGGATCTTCGATTCGATCTTATCGCCCATCTTCCGCACGCACTCTGGTGAAGGACCGATGAAGGTCACGCCCCACTTCGCGCACATTTCCGAGAACTCATCGTCTTCGGAAAGAAAGCCGTAACCAGGATGAATCGCGTCAGCTCCAGTGATTTCTGCAGCAGATAGAATTTGCGGAACGTTGAGGTAACTCTGCGCACTCTTTGCGGGGCCGATACAAACAGATTCGTCTGCCATCTTCACATGCAGACTGTCTTCGTCAGCGGTCGAGTGAACACTTACCGTTTCGATGCCGAGCTCGCGGCAAGAACGGATGATCCGGACAGCGATCTCACCGCGATTGGCGATGAGGACTTTCTTGAACGGCTTGATGGGCTGGCTCATGCGCGACGGATTTTAAACAGAGGTTGACCGTACTCGACGAGGCTCTCGTTCTCCACGCAGATCTCAACGATCTCGCCCGCGGCGTCCGCATCGATTTCGTTCATGATCTTCATGGCTTCGAGGACGCACAACGGCTGACCGACCTTCACCTTGTCGCCGACTTTCGCGTAGGCTGGCTTTCCGGGACCTGGAGCTGCGTAGAACGTGCCGACGAACGGAGACTTCACGACGTGAATGTTTGCGTCCGACTTCGCCGCGACGTCAGCGACGACTTTTGGGCTCACCACAGGCGCGGCAGCCGGAGCGGCAATGGGCGCAGCTTGCGGAGCGTGCATCATCACTGGTGCAGCAGAGGTTTTACCGAAATCAACTTTCAACTTTACGGTCTTCGTCTCATAGACGAGCTCCGTGGCGCCGGCATCTTTGGCAAGCTTCACGAACTCTTTAAGACCCTTCATATCGATGGCCATGATTATACCTTTGCTCTTTCGATGTATTCGCCGGTTCGAGTATCAATCTTCAGGACTTCACCCTCTTTGATGAAGAGCGGAACGTTGACCTGGAGGCCCGTGTCCATGATTGCTTTCTTGCTACCACCGGAAGCAGTGTCACCCTTGAGGCCTGGATCTGTACTGACGACTTTCAGATTCACGAAGTTAGGAACTTCAATCGCGATCGGACGACCGTTGTAGTAAAGAACGAAGACCTTAATGCCTTCCTGGAGATAGTACTTATAGTCTCCGACTTGTTCGTTTGAGAGGTGAATCATTTCGAACGTTGACTGCTCCATGAAATTGAAGCCGTCCATGTCGGAGTAGTTAAACTCCATTTCTCTTTCTTCCATGTCGGGACGCCCGACGGTCTCGACGCCGGCCTTGAAGGTCCGCTCGACGACTTGGTTCGTTTCGAGGTTCTTAAGGCGAGTTCTTACGAAGGCCGAACCTTTTCCGGGATTCACGTGCTGAAATTCCACGATGAGGTACGGCTTTCCTTCGATCTCGATCTTGAGACCTTTTCTGAAATCTGTTGTTTGATACATGGGGCTTCCTTTCTAAATTTGAGACTTTACGGCAAGCCAATAGGCGTCTTTTCCAAGCCCGCTCATTATGGCCATGCAAGCTTTTGCCGTCAATAAAGTCTGTCGGAAGCCCTCGCGACGATAGACTTGGGAGAGATGAACTTCAATTACTGGAATTTGCAGAACTTTGAGTGCGTCATGAATCGCGACCGATGTATGCGCATAACCACCAGGATTTATGATTAGGGCCTTGAGCTTTTGCGACGCGGCACCCTGAATCTTTTCAACGATCTCGCCCTCATGGTTGGACTGAAACCACTCGAGCTCAACCTTCTCGTTCGCCAACCGCGCATGAGTGTAGTTCTGAACATCCACGAGCGTGTCGGAACCGTAGACCTGCGGCTCTCGGGTACCGAGGAGGTTTAGGTTCGGCCCGTTGATCACAAGAAACTTATCCATGATTCATGTTCTCGTCTGCCGTGAGTTGGATTTGCTGAAGGAAGAGGCGATAAACACGCTCGATCTTGGCCGTGTCTGGAGCGTGAACCTGAGCTTCGATGATGCGCATGAGTTCATCGTGACCATCCTGAGTCACTTCCTCGCGAGCTTGAGTCGTCGACTCCTCTACCAACTTTCCGCGAAGCTCCGCAAGTCGCTTCACTGATCGCTCGTCGCGGGGATTTAACCTCACAAAGCTCTCGAGTAGATCGATCGCCGGCTCAACGTGGTTTTGTGCCAAGTAAAGGTCAACGAGTGTGTGTGAAGCGATGGGAGCACTGTCCTCATGAATAGGTGCATCCGCGTCTTCGGGCGTGACTTCCTCATCGCTAAAGTAATCATCGTCGATAGACCGGGACATGACCTGCCAGTCATCTTCTTTGCTGATCGAAGCAGTTGGCTCAGCGGTAGGAGGTGCCTGCATGGACCATTGATCTTCGTCACTCGATGGATTCTCTGAACTAAGCTCGTTAGCGCTAGAAAAGTCCACCATAGACCAGTCGTTTTCATCGGTTGCGAAAGGCTGGATCGGCTGGGGAGCTTTTAGAACGACACTCTGTGGCCTGATGAGGGTATTCTTCTGGAGATCATCCTCAAGCGTCTTTACCTGTTGAGCATAGTACTTGTCCCGGGGATTCAAGAAGAGCAGATACTTGAATGTTTCGAGAGCTTCATCGAGGTTCCCGAGCTCTAAGCAAACCTGTGCGAAGAGCTTCTGGAGGCCTGGGTTGTCTCTGTTCTGCGATGTGAGTGGAAGAAGCGTCTGGTAAGCCGCATCGTTCTTTCTTTGGTCATGGTAGCAGTTGGCGAGAACCAGATAGCCAAGTACGTAGCCCGGATGCCGCTTAATGCCTTCTTTTAAGACTTTCAGTGCCTCGTCGATCATTCCGAGCTTACGGTAAGATTCTGCCAACGGTGCAAAGACTCGAGACCCCGGCTGACGCCGGTACTGTTCGAGGTACTTACTTAATAATGCCGACGCCGGCCTACGGATTGCCAAGTCGAAACCCTATAGCTTGGCTGAAGAATCGTTCGTGCGATCAATCAGACCAGCTTCTTCCTGGTTAATAATTCTCGGAGTGAGAAAGATCAGCAATTCGTTACGAGCCGACGTGGGATTCTGCGGCGTGCGGAAGAGCCAACCCACAAGTGGAAGATCCTTCATGAATGGAATCCCAGAATGGCTTTCAGTGTTTTGTGTCGAGTAAAGACCGCCGAGGACGATCGTCGAACCGTTGTCGACAAGAACGTTCGTCGTCAGAACTCGGTTAATGAGGTTCGGTGGTGCGTTCTGTGATGGGCGGTCACCGAATGAACCCTTGGTAACGCCGACTTCCATGTTAATGGAGCCTTCGTTGGTTACTTGGGGCGTGACGGTTAGATCAGTGATGACGTTTACCTGCTCGAAGCCAACCTCAGAAGCACCGTTCGCGATTTGGATTGTCGAAAAGCTGGTCGTTTCCGTACTTGTTATCTTGGCAGGCTTCTTGTTCTGGGTGATTACCTTAGGCGCCGTCACAATTCGTACCTTCGACTCCGTTTCCAGAAGTTCGAGTGACATGTTGAGGTTTGCGATTCGCTTGAAGGTTGTGACGGTTAAACCGATTGCGGTCGATCCGGATCCGAGGCTCGCGGAAGAGAAGTTGAACGCAGCAGATGGGATCGCTTCGACAGCCGCTCCGGGCACACCGCCGACACCGGGAGCCCTCGTCGCAAACGTCGCTGGGGTCAGAGGATCGTAGCCGAAGGTAATACCGTTGGTAAGGCCAATTCGCTTCGAGTTAGACTCCGAGGATTCGACGATCTTGGTCTCAATCAAAATCTGTGGCGTCTGCGTGTCGAGGATTTCGATGATCTTCTTCATCTCTTCGATGGCATTCACAGTATCACTGACGATGAGGCTGTTTGTCCGGATGTCCTCGGATATTTTCCCGCGCTTCGTCGAGTAGCTCGCGATGATCTTTTTCAGCTCAACGAGAGAAGCATGACTGATTGGAAAAATCTTCGATACGAGTGGCTCGAGCCCCATCTTGAGGTCTTCTGCTTTGGCGCGAGCTTCAGCTTCCGACTGCGCCTTTTCCATGGTCTTGATAGTGAGAATGTTGGTGTTCTTTTCGGCCACAAGCTTCGAGATCGTGAGGACCGTGTCGAGTGCCTGGTCCCAAGGTATGTTCGTGAGGCTCAGCGTGAGTGGCGGCGCCTTGGCAACGTCGTTATCAATGATAATGTTGAAGCCAGAGGAGTCGGCGATCATGCCAAGGATTTCAGCAACAGGAATCTCGTTCACGTAGATT
>JBKHVY010000045.1:0-13535 GCA_046569805.1 Bacteriovoracia bacterium
TTGTGAAACCAGAAATAGGTGAAATTTCCCCTTAATTAGGACTTTTCGATGATTAAGATTAACCGCAAAGTCGAGTACGCCCTCATGGTCCTGCGGCTCATGCTTGATCGCACCTCCGACGAGCTGACCACGGCGCGCGAAGTGTGTGACCGTTACAAGGCGCCCTTCGATACCATCGCCAAAGTCATGCAGCAGCTGAACCTTGCGGGTGTGCTCGTCTCCGTGAAAGGCGTGAAGGGTGGTTACTATCTAAACTTCGATCTCACGAAGCTGAGCCTCGTGACTTTAGTGGAGCTCATCGAAGGCAAGAGCTTCACCATCGACTGCCACGACGGTCCTTGCGAGCTCCTCGAAACATGCAACGTCTCAGGCCCCGTCAAACGCCTCAACCAGTACGCAACGGCCTTCTTCTCGTCGATCTCCGTCTATGAGATTTTGAGCGATTCGGTTGCGGTCCCCCAGATTGCCCCACTTTGTCCGAGCTTTAAGGAGCACGCGTGAAAGCGGAAGAAAAACTCAAAGAAGATTACAAGTACGGCTTCGTCACTGACATCGAAACCGAAGAGTTCCCCATGGGCGTGACCGAAGAGATCGTGCGTCTCTTGTCAGCGAAAAAGAACGAGCCCGAGTGGCTCCTGGAGTTTCGTCTTAAGGGCCTTCGGCAGTGGCAGAGCATGGAACATCCGAAGTGGCAGTACTGCGAAGTCCCGCCCATCGACTTCCAGGCCATCACGTACTACGCTAAACCGAAGACGAAGAAAAACCTCCAGGGCCTTGACGAGGTCGATCCGGAGCTCCTCGAAACCTTCGAGAAGCTCGGTATTCCACTGGGCGAACAGAAGCGCCTCATGGGTGTGGCCGTGGACGCAGTGTTTGATTCGGTCTCGGTTGGAACGACCCACCAAGAAGACCTCGAGAAGGTCGGTGTGATCTTCTGTTCGATCTCGGAGGCGGTTCATAAGCATCCGGAGCTCGTGAAGAAGTACCTCGGGACCGTGGTGCCGGCGAGCGACAACTACTACGCGGCCCTGAACTGCGCGGTCTTCACCGACGGCTCCTTCGTGTACATCCCACCGGGTGTGACGTGTCCGTTGGATCTCTCGACGTACTTCCGCATCAACGCTAAGGACACGGGCCAGTTCGAGCGCACGCTCATCATCGCCGACAAGGGCTCCTACGTGAACTACCTTGAAGGATGCACGGCCCCGCAACGCGACGAGAACCAGCTGCACGCGGCGATCGTGGAGCTCGTGACCCTCGACGACGCAGAGATCAAGTACTCCACCGTTCAGAACTGGTACGCCGGCGACAAAGAAGGCAAGGGTGGCATCTATAACTTCGTCACTAAGCGCGGCCACTGCCTCGGGAAGAACTCGAAGATCTCTTGGACTCAGGTCGAGGCGGGCTCCGCCATAACGTGGAAATACCCGAGCTGTGTCCTGATCGGGGAAAACTCCGTGGGCCAGTTCTACTCGGTGGCCCTCACGAATAACCACATGCAGGCCGACACGGGCACGAAGATGATCCACGTCGGAAAAAACACCCGCTCAACTATTATCTCGAAAGGGATCTCGGCCGAACGTTCGAACAACGTGTACCGGGGTCTGGTGAAGATCATGCCGAGTGCCACGGGGGCACGCAACTACTCCCAGTGCGATTCCATGCTCATCGGCGATCAGTGCGGGGCCCACACCTTCCCCACCATGGACATCAAGAACGACACCGCGGTCGTCGAGCACGAAGCGACGACCTCGAAGATCAGCGCGGATCAGATCTTCTATCTGCGCAGCCGCGGCTACACCCAGGAAAAGGCAGTGAGCCTGATCGTGAATGGATTCTGCAAAGACGTCTTTAAAACCCTTCCCCTGGAGTTCTCCGTGGAAGCCGTCAAACTCATCGAGATGAAACTCGAGAACAGCGTAGGATAGTATGCTAGAGATAAAAGAACTTCAGGCCAGCGTTGAAGGTACCCCGATTTTGAAGGGAATCAATTTTTCCGTAAAGGCCGGTGAGGTGCACGCCATCATGGGACCCAACGGTTCTGGCAAAAGTACACTCTCCAAAGTCATCGCAGGTCACCCCGCTTACGAAGTCACCGGCGGCAGCGCCCAGTACCTCGTGAACCGCAAGCCCATCGACCTCCTGGAGCTCGCTCCCGACGAGCGCGCCAAGGCCGGCGTCTTCCTCGGCTTCCAGTACCCCGTCGAGATCCCAGGAGTCTCAAATAAAGACTTCCTACGGGAAGCCTTCAATGAAGTCTGTGCCCACCAGGGCATCGAGAAGCTCGACGACCAGGCATTTGATAAGCTCCTGCGCGAGAAGCTCCAGCTCCTCGACATGGGAGAGCAGTTCCTTGAGCGCGACGTGAACGCCGGGTTCTCCGGTGGTGAGAAGAAGAAAAACGAAATCCTCCAGATGGCGCTCCTCAATCCGCGCCTGGCCCTGCTCGACGAAACAGATTCGGGCCTTGACATCGATGCCCTTCGCATCGTCGCCAAAGGAGTGAACGCGCTCAAGTCGAAGTTCAACGCCGTGGTCCTGGTCACGCACTACCAGCGCCTCCTCGACCTCATCGTCCCCGACTACGTCCACGTCCTCTACCAGGGCCGCATCATCAAGTCGGGGGATAAGTCCCTGGCGCTCGAGCTCGAAAAGAAGGGCTACGACTGGTTGATCCAGGAAGCCGAAGGGATGAAGTCATGAAGCTCGAAGGCTTCCCCCAGCTCGCGCACTTCGAAACTCCCGCCATGAGCGAGGCCTGGAAGTATTGCTTGATCCCAAAGCTTCTTCCGGACGTCGTGCGCCCAAGTCTTTCTGCACCGTCTTCAAACGCGCACATCCAAATCTTTGGCAACGAGCTCAAGATCCACTCGCTTCCCACTGGGGTGAGCGTCGACTCTACGTCAGCGGGCCTCGCAGCTGACCAGTGGGGCGAGCTTTCCGCGGCCAGTGGCCAGAGCGGTCTGCGCATTTCTAAAGACCTCACCTCCCCTCTCGTGATTGAGGTCCATCGCCAGGGTGATGCCACGCAGGCAACGTTGGGGAAACTCACTCTTATCGTGAGTGCCAATGTGAGTGCCCAGATCCTCCAGCGCATCACCGGTTCTGATCAAGGTCTCACCGTCCTGCAAACGAACCTCGAACTCGAAGCGGGAGCGAAGCTCGATCACGCCATCTCGATTAAAGAAGGCAGTGAGTCGCTTCTGGTGGCGAAGTTTGAAAGCCTTCTAAAAAAAGACGCTACCCTGACCCAGACTTTCCTGGCGCAAGGTGGCCGCCATCAGCGCCTGGAAGTCAAGGCCACACTTTCTGAAGGTGGGGCCCACGCCGATCTTTCGAGCCTCGCGAAGCTCAAAGGCACTTCGCACATCGACGTGCACTCGAGCCTCGTTCACACCGCCCCAAACACTACCGCCAAGCAGCTGGCGAAGAACTTCCTCGACGGGGAATCCAAAGCGATCTTCACTGGTCGCGTACACATCGCCAAACACGCGCAGCAAGTGGCGGCCGAGCAGATGAGCCGCACTCTTCTTTTGAGTAAGAAGGCACATGCCATCAGCCAGCCACAGCTCGAGATCTTCGCCGACGACGTCAAGTGCGCCCACGGTTCCACCACGGGTCAGATCGGGGAAGAAGCGAGTTTTTACCTCCTAAGCCGCGGCATCAGGCCTGAGCGTGCCCAAGTGTTGCTCGCCCAAGCGTTCATCCAAGAAGTGCTGCATAAGAGTGCTCAAAGCGCGGCCCTGAACCAGGACGTCCTATGAGCTTCAACTGGCAGCAGCACTTTCCGATGCTCTCGCAGAAGATGAACGGCAAGCGCCTGGCCTACCTCGATTCGGCCGCCACCGCTCTGAAGCCGCAAATGGTCGCCGATGCCATCAGCGACTACCTCACCAAGCACACCTCGAACGTTCATCGTGGGATCTATCGCTTGAGTGAAGAGAACACGCGCCTCTACGAAGTCGTCCGCGACCAGGTGAAGACCTTCCTCAACGCTTCAGCTCGAGAAGAGATCATCTTCACTCGCGGCACCACCGAAGCCATTAACCTCGTGGCGCAGTCCTGGGGCCGAGCACAGATCAAAGAAGGCGACGAGATCATCCTGACCATGCTCGAGCACCACGCCAACATCGTGCCGTGGCAGATGCTGGCGAAAGAAAAAAAAGCAGTGATCAAAGTCGTTCCGCTCACCACAAACGGAGAACTCGACCTTGAAGCGTTCGAGCGACTTCTGACGCCGAGGACGAAGCTCCTGGCGATGACAATGATCTCCAACACCCTGGGGGTGATCACTCCCAGCGCCCAGATGACGGCCCTGGCCCGCAGTCGCGGTATTACCGTTCTTCTGGACGCGGCTCAAGCCGCTCCTCATATGCCCATCGACGTGCAGAAGCTGGGAGCTCAGTTCTTGGTGTTCTCCGCCCATAAGGTCTTTGGCCCCAACGGCGTTGGTGTGCTGTGGGGTGAGCGCTCGGTGCTTGAAGCGATGGAGCCCTGGCAGGGCGGGGGGAACATGATCGACACCGTAAGCTTCGAGGGTACCACCTGGAACAAGCTGCCGGAAAAGTTCGAAGCGGGCACACCGGTGATTGCCGAAGTCTTAGGCTTCGGAGCGGCACTCAATTTCATGGAGCTCGTAGGGTTTAAAGAGATCCAGCGCCTGGACGAAGTACTAAACCACGAGGCAACAGCGGCACTCGAGAAGATCCCTGGTCTCACGATTCTCGCAGGCCATACCCCGAAGGTTGCGACCTTTGGCTTCATGGTCGAGGGCCTTCACCCCCAGGACCTTGGAAGTGTGCTCGATAAAGAAGGTGTCGCCATTCGCACTGGACACCACTGCACACAACCGCTCCTAAGACACTTTGGTCAAAGCGCTCTCGCGCGAGCGTCGTTCGGGCCCTACAACACCAGCGAAGACATTCAACAACTAGTGGCGGCGATCGAGAAGGCCCGCCGTTTATTCTTATGAGGATTCTATGAGCACGCCCGAGGTTTACGTCGAACCCACTCCGAACCCCAATGCCCTGAAGTTCATCGTCGAACGCGACGTGATTCTACAAGGGAAGGCGGCCTTCAAGTCGATGATCGACTGCGAGAAGATTCCGCTGGCCCAGGCGCTCTTCGATCTGCGTGGCGTGGATCAGATCCACTTCTTCCAAAACGTGATTACCGTCTCGAAGTTTAGCTTCGAGGACTGGGACGTGCTCGAGCCGACCGTTAAGACCACCATCGAAAACATGATCGCTGACCATGATCCGAACATCATCATCCGGGACCCGGAACAAGACCGACGGGCGTCGCTCGCACCGGAGATCCGTCAAATCGAGGAGATCCTCGATCGCACGATTCGCCCCGGCCTCCAGGGGGACGGCGGAGACGTGATCGTACAGGACGTGAAAGACAATACGGTGCTGGTGAAGTACCAAGGCGCCTGCGGGACCTGTCCTAGCTCTTCGGCCGGAACTCTCGAAGCGATCCGAGGGATCCTGCGCGACCAGTTTCATCCAGACGTCGAAGTGTACGTCGCGCCCTAGGCAACTACTCAGCGCGAATGAGCCTACAGGACCCTTTCTGCATCTCGACCGTCGTGAGCGTGGACGTTCCGTTTTCGATCACCTGGACAAAGTGGATCACGCTCGTGCGGTTATCCTTTGAAGAAAAGGTGCGAATGATAGGCAAAAAGTCCGATTCGCGGAAGCCCTCTTCAAACATCTCGTAAACGATCGCCTCCGCGTCAGCGCGACACTCCAGGATCGTGGCGGGGCGTGCGAAGACACTATGAGCGGCGAGGGCCGTAATAAGAAAGAGAAAAAGCTTTTTCATAGGTCGTCCTTTGAGCGATGGAGTATTCCCTGATGATAGGTGAAAACTCGCTGTACCTGGGGCGAGTGTGAATTATTAACAGGCCGTCAAAAGTTTCGACACCCTCGCCTCGGTGCTTCCGATAGATAGCGCACGTTTCACCGGCATGCTTCGTGCAAGGTCACCGGCATATGCAAACCTATATGTTGGGCCTACTCCTTCTCCTTTTACCTCTCGCCGGTATCACCGGTGAGGACCGCGTGCCCTTGGTTGCAAAAACCGTTGACGGCGAGACTCGCGTCTATGCCCACCAGTACACAAATCACTGGGGCCGAAGAGAAGTACGGCTGGTCGCGAGGACAATCCCGAAGTTCGGTAGTGCCAATCCCATCTTGGGCTATGGCCGTGACACCGACGACGACGACGTGATTGATACGTGGTTCATGATCGACGCTGACAAGGGCCTCGTCCGCCACAACCTCCCGGCCCGCCACCCATGGGGCCACGACGTTATCCGCACGCAACTCTTTAAGCGTTATGAGTCAAGCGCCAAGGCCCACTTCTCGGCCGCCTACGGAGCAGTTTTTGGCTTTGTGCTGATGTCCGTCGGCTCGGCCTACGAGAGCGAGCGCGAACTTTGGCGCGAGCTCATTGACCTCGAAGAATTCGGCCTGCGCCTCGAGCGCAGCCGCAAGAGCGCCGACATCTCGCGGGAACAGTGGATGGAGTCGGTGGACCTTATTTCTACCGGCTACATTGAGGCGATCGCTCGCTTCGAAAAGGCCACCGGGGGTCAGTTCTGGGGTCTCGTCGCCGCTGACGCAGGCCTCTGGGTCACCGGCGGGGTGGTCGTCAAAGGTCTCATGAAAGCCGCCAGCTTCATTGGGAAGCCTTTTACCCAGTCAACGCTAGGGAAGAAAAGCCAAGAGTTCGTCGAGAAATTCGTCCGCGGAATCAAAGACCGCGCGCACGCACAGATCACCTTCTTTACTCGGGCCAAGGGTGCTCCTGTCAACGCACTCGCCGCGGCGACCTTTCAGCGTCGCTTCCCGGGCCACATGCGCTCACTCATGGCGAAGAACATTCTCAACCGTAGACTCATTCCACTGGCCGTGCGCTCGGGCCTCGCCGTTCGACGTGCAGCGACGGAATGGAAGTACATCGGTCTCATGACGGGCCTTCAGCTGTCGACGGAAGCGTGGGCGAATAGCGCCGAGGTCTACGACGCCAACCCAACCGTCTTCGCGAAGAACGTCCTCACGCACCCGGACATCATCCAAAACGTCGGCTACATGACAACCAACGCTTATCTCATGACGGCCGCAAGTCTTGCGATAAAGCCGAAGGGCCTTCGCTACGCCACCTGCGCCTTCATCGCTCTCGGGAACTCGACCATTACCAATCTCGTGATCAAAGGCGAAACGGACTACGCGCGCATCGCCCTCGATTCAAGCTGGGAAGCCGTGATCGGTAACGCCCAGATCCAGATCGACCTCGCGGCCCTGAAGTACTTCGAAGAGCAGGCCCTCAAAAAGAAAAATCCCCGCCTCAAGCTCTTAGGCTGGGCGGTCGTGCTCGTTGATCAGACCGCAGGTTTCTTGGGCTATTCGCACGCTACGCGCAGTCTCAACGACGTCGAGAAAACTGAGACGAAGCTCGTGCCGGTGATCGTCGAGGACTAGCCTACACCCAGGCCTTGGGTCGGTAGTAGCTGAGCATCTTCTCGTGGGGTGAATTCGGTGCCGGAGCGTACTGGTAGGTGAACTTACAGCGCGCGGGCAAGGAGATCAGAATCGAATCCACGCGGCCGTTCGTGCGAAGCCCAAATAATGTCCCGCGGTCGTGCAGGAGATTGAACTCGACGTAGCGCCCGCGGCGGTGGAGCTGAAACTCTTCGTCCTCGGCCGTGAAGGCTTCCTGAACGCGCTTCTGAACGATCGGGAAATAGCTCTCGATGAAGTGCTCCGAGAGGCCTTTGACCATCTGGAAATCCGTTTCCAGGTCACCGGTGTTGTAGCCGTCGAAGAAGAGTCCTCCGATCCCGCGCATCTCGCCGCCGCGGTGATGGTTCACGAAGTAGTCGTCGCACTCTTTCTTCATCCAGTCGTAGTTCGTTCCGGCCGCGCGCTGCCAGACGCCGTGGAAATACCGGAAGTCTTCTTCGTTGGGATAAAATGGAGTGAGATCCGCGCCACCGCCGAACCAGATCTTTGGGCCCTGCTGGATCATGCGAAAGTTCGCGTGCACGGTGGGCACGCGCGGATTATAGGGGTGAATGATGAGCGAGATGCCCGCGGCCCACATGGTATCCCCTTCACCTTGGAGCTTCGAGGCGAAAGCAGGATCGATCTTACCGAACACACACGATGTGTTGACCCCAGCGTTCTCGAAGATCTTTCCCTGAAAAGCACGCGTCCGACCACCGCCGCCCGGCGCACCCGCGTGGTCCGTGCGCTCCCAGGCGTCTTCCGTCACACGAAGCTCTGGATCGATGAGCTGCATTTGTTGAGTAATCTTATCTTGTAGGTGCTTCACATGGGCGTGGAAAACTTCTTTCAACGAGTCACTCATAATTTTCTCCAAAGACGTGCATTGCCCAGAAATTACCCTAAAATGGAAGGAACGTTAACTGATTTAGGACAGGACAAAGCATGAGATTTCTCAAGCGGCTATTCGGTTTTTTCTCGCGCTGGGGCGACCTCTCGGGGCCCATTTTTATCCTCCTGACCTGTATCGGTCTCATGTTCGTGGCGGGCCTCAACCGAACTCTCGGCGTCAAAGATCCGCTCGGGATTCTCGGCTTCACCAAGTTCTTCGAAGATAAGTTCTACGACTTGCGCGTCTCGGCGCAGCTCAATCCGACGTGGATCGATCCGGACATCACCATCGTGACAATCGATGACAAAACTCTCTCAAACCTCGGAACCTGGCCCATCCCACGCTCAAACCACGCGCGCCTCATTCGCCGCTTCCAACACTTCGGCGCCAAGGTCGTGGCGCTCGATATTCTGTTTCCGGAGAACTCCCAGGACCTGAAGCAAGATCAGGATTTTGTCGATGCCATGATCGACTACCGCAAGGCCGGCGGTGAAATCATCCTCGCCTACTCGCTGACAAAGACTGATCCCCAAGACGTGCCGCCGGAGAAGGGTGGCGACGCTCTCTCGCCGACACCAGACTTCGTTTACAACCAGTCCGGAAGCCTTCAGCTGAACCAACCGACCACTCCTTTCTGGGTCTCGCGCTACACCGTCCCCACAGACGGCATCCTCGCGACCGAGGCCCTGATGGGTCACATCGATAGCGAAGAAGATCCGGATGGCGTGTTCCGGAACTACCGCATCATCGCCAACATCATCGATGACACCCGCGAGTCGGTGTACGTGTCCTCCATGGGACTGGCCATGGCCGAGGCCTACTCAGGTGAGCGGGCACAGGTCTTCACCTCCGACTCCGGGGCCGCGCTCTTAACCTTCAAGGGCAAGGAGAGTAAGCTCGACCAGCTCGGCGAGATCAAGATCCGCTACTCCGCCAACCGACGGAACTACCGTGAGATCAGCTACTACGACCTCTTGAACGCGAAGGATGACGACGAGAATGTGAGAGAGCTTCTTGAAGGACGACTCGTCATGGTCGGATCGGTGGCCATCGGGGCCCACGACTTCCGGAACTCCCCCATTGATCCGAAGATGGCCGGGATGTACGCGCACACCAATATCGCTCACATGCTGCTCCATGGTTTCACCTACCGGCCCTCAGACACCTCGTTTTATATTTCCATGGGTCTCATGGTCTTGGGCTTCCTTCTCTTGCTCTTAGTCCAGCGCCGCGGGAATGCGATCCTCGACATCGTCGTCCTCGCCGGCATCGTGACCTCGGTGATCATCGCCGATAGCCGCCTGTTCTTCCCCCAGGGGTACGAGCTGCGCCTGTTCTACTGTCTTTTGTGTTTCTTCATGACCTACTCGTGGACCACCTTCGTGAACTTCTGGCGCGCGGCCAAGGAAAAGAAACAGATCAAAGGCACCTTCGCGCGCTACGTCTCTCCGGCCATCGTAAACGAGATGCTCGACAACCCGGAGAAACTCAAGATTGGCGGCGAGAAGCGCGACATCACCTGCCTGTTCTCCGACGTGCGTGACTTCACCTCCATCTCCGAGGGGCTCACCGCGCAGGAACTCTCCGGTGCGCTCAACCAGTACATGGGGCGCATGACCGACATCGTCTTCGAAACCAAAGGCACGCTGGATAAGTACATCGGCGACGCCATCGTCGCTTTCTGGGGCGCGCCGCTGGATCTTGAGAACCATCCCATTCACGCCGTCACCGGCGCCATTAAAATGATGGAGGCCCTCCCTGCCATCAACGAGGACTTCAAATCCCGCGGCCTCCCAGAATTCAAGGTGGGCATCGGGCTCAATTCTGGCGAATGCTCCGTCGGAAACATGGGGTCGGATAAAATTTTCTCCTACACAGCTCTCGGCGATAACATGAACCTCGGGGCCCGCCTTGAGGGTTTGTGTAAGTACTACGGCGCCCAGATTCTCATCTCAGAGTACACCTACGCGCGCCTACCGAAGGACCAGTTCCGTGCTCGCGCGCTGGATAAAGTGAAGGTCAAGGGCAAGACCCACCCGGTGCAGATCTTCGAGGTCATCCACGGAGTGCATCCGCTCCACGCGGACGGGCCGTCCTTCGACGCCTATGTAAAAGCCTACGAGCTCTTCGGCTTGAGGGACTTCTCCGGAGCGCGCTCACTCTTGGAAGAAGTGCTAATCAAGCACCCGGACGACAAACCAGCGATGCGCTTGATGAAACTCTGTCAAAAGTGGTTGAACGAAGCCGTCCCTGAGGACTTCGACGTCACGACCATGACGGAAAAGTAACTGCCGGACTTAAGTGGTGATCGGGTTCGAATGAGGGATTGAAGATTTTTCTCTGATCGAGAATTTTCCTCTAACGCGCTTATTTCAACATCCATGAAATCTGCAACTTAACTGAATTTAAAATGCCATGGATCTTGCATTTCGTGGGCATGATTATTCCCTGTCAACGCTCAGAATCTTGCAGCAAAAAAACCGTCTTACGAAACGGTCGTTTTTATCGTCGAAGTGAATCCCGCTGGATCCAGCGCTACAAATGCCGCTCGTGTGGAAGCCAGTTCTCCGCGGCAACCGGAACTCTCGAGTTCAAACAAAAAAAGCGTCGGGTCAATATGCCCCTGTTTTTAAACCTCTCCTCCGGCATGTCCATGCGGCGCTGTGCCCGTGTACTGCGGATCGATCGACGGACCGTGGATCGAAAACTTGTGTATCTCGCGAAAAAAGCGAAGCTCGCGCAACAGGAGTTTCTCGCTTCGATCCGTGGAACCGTGGCAAACCTCGAGTTCGACGACCTAATAACCAACGAGCACACCAAAATGAAGCCGCTCACGGTTTCTTTAGCGGTGGATGCCGACAGACGTTTCATTCTTGGTGCCGTCGTCGGGAAAATCCCTGCATCAGGACTTCTCGCTGAGAAATCACGGAGAAAATATGGTCTGCGCGAATATGAATTGCCGCGCACACTGCATGAGTTATTTAAAACGATAACGCCTACGATATCTAAAACAGCAACCATTCGATCGGACATGCACAAAGCTTACGCGGAAGTCGTAAAACGCTTCTTACCAGGACTGCGATATGATCAATTCGAAGGTGGTCGAGCAGCGATTGCAGGTCAGGGCGAGCTAAAACGAAAACGGTTCGATCCGCTGTTTTGCCTTAACCATACCTGTGCCATGCTTCGTGCGAACATCAACCGACTAATCCGAAAAACTTGGTGTGTGACGAAGAGACCGGACAGACTTCAGATGCACATCGACATCTTTACGCACTTCTACAACCTAACTTATCTACAAAAATAGAAAAGCCATTAGTCATCGTAAGACGCTAAGTAGCACTGCCACCACACAAGTCGGGCAGTTAGGGCGGAAAAGTAAGAGCTCACTGCTGCTTCAGGTCCTCGGCGAAGCACCAGTGGTTCCAGAGGTTCTTCTTCTGCACATCCGAGTGCTGGTAGTTGAGCCCGATCATCGTGTGGTAGATGTTGATACTCAGCTTCCGAAGCCGAGGCCTCTTTCCGCCGTTTTCGACGGGGCGGTTCCACATGCGGCACCACGCGCCGGCGTAGTGACGAGCGAGCTTATCGTTGTCGGCAAGGTTCATCAGGTACTTCCGCCAGTGTTCGTCGCGCACGGAGTCCGGAAACGTGTGCTCCTTCGAGCTCAGGACATCTGAGTCGCCGGTCATGAGTTCGATGGGCGTGCCGTCTTCCAGTTCCGCAGGCATCTCGATCCACAGGTTCTCTTGCTTGGGGAAGGGCGCGAACATGTTCCACTCTTGGTAGAGATGGAGGTTTCGCGTGACCTGGAGCCAGAAGGGCACGGTGACTTTTAGCGGGGGCTTGAGCGTCGAGAGGTTCCAAAACACCAGCGCGGTGAAGACGAAGAGCCCGAGCGCTTGAGACACGTACCCGGGCCAGCGCTGTTCCGTGAGCTCACTGCGCACGAGCGTCGGCGTCCCCGCAAGCCGCGCGAAGAAGGCGCGAAGCTTGGCCTCGATTCCTGGCAAGCGCGCGAGCCACGCGTCCCAGCCTTCCGTCGGTAGGAAGGCGGCCCACATGGCGAGACAATAGAACGGAAAAAGACCGATCTTCATGGTGGCGATGATACCAAGGTGAAGACCCCAGAACGCCACCACCACGAGCGTGCGCGAAAAGATCCAGGTTTTTCGCGGGAGCGCCCAGGCACCCACCAGGGCCAGGGGCCCCAGCCACTCGAGCATGATGGTGGCAAAGGTCGCGCCCTTCATGAAGAGGGGGTAGTCGCGGATGAAGCGTCCGATCGCGGTAGAAAAAATATTCAAGTGGCTCGAGTAGTAGATCGCCGTGTAGTCCACGCGCCAGATGGGTGACGTCTTCAGTAGGTAGCTCACAAAATAAATGACGAAAACTTGGAAGAACCAGGCGATGACCCAAGTCCCACGCACGCGCCGAGGGGCAAGCGCACCCTGGCCCAGCTTCCACTGATCCACGGACCACATCTCCCCCCAAGGAATGAATGTCGCCAACAGAAGAATCGAGCGCAGGATATCGTCGCCGCCGTTGTTCACGTACCAGTTCCGGTTATGCAGCGAGATGGTGAGGAGTGCCGTCATGAAGGTCATCAATCGCGTGCGCCAACCGACGGCCATGCTGAGAGCACAGAAGCCGTGCAACGCGAACATCACGATGGCAAAAATCCAGCTGCCGTTGGCCATGTGGAGCGAGAAGCTCCAGGGGAAGGAGAATTGCGAGAGAAACACATCCCGCGGCATACTCCCGATGTCACTGTAGTGCCACTCCGCCGAGCCCATCCGCCACAGCATGTCGATGGCGATGAAAAAGCCCAGCCCCATGCGGGCAACCGCTAGGGAACGTGTGTCGAGAGAGAACCAATCTTTGAGGCGATTAATGAAATTCAACATATCTTCTATTCTAAATGAAATCATGACTTTTTCGAGGGAATAGTCTAGCCTCCTGCTACTGATTTTTCTCAATTTATCGCGGAGCGAAACGTGCTCTACAAAGTGCATGAAGACATCACTCAAGACTACGACGTTGTTGTCGTCGGGGCAGGCCTTGCCGGCATGACCGCAGCCAATATCCTGGGCCGCCACGGCTCCAAGGTCCTTCTGCTGGAAGCGCATAAC
>JBKHVY010000046.1:0-13435 GCA_046569805.1 Bacteriovoracia bacterium
GCAGAATGGAACTGACTCCCCCTCGAAGGCCGGGGTCAAATCGTCTTCGAGAGGTTTCTATGACACTGAGTTGTTTTTTTTCTGATCCGCGCCTCGAGGAACTTTTCTTACCGGCCCTGACCACCGCGGGAGAACAGCTTCGGCACCCCATCAGTTTCGGAACCGCGGCCGAAGCGGATCTGCAGTTTTTACACGCGACGTGTCCGGAGCTGAAGCGCGTCGGCTTCAAGGTCGCCGTGGGAGAGGGGTGGAGCGACGAGCTTCGCAAGCTGCACGACGTCCAGTTCCACCTTCCAGCCTCGGCGCTCTCGCCCCTGGAAGCGCAGATGCTCGTCAACTGGACCTTCGACCGCTCGGAGCTTCGCAAGGTCTCTCCGCTGCGCCACGAGTTCGGAAACTTCGTGGTGATCCTCCTTGGCCGCGTCATGCGCATGAAGCTCGAAGCCACCACCGAACACACCGAGAGCCTCGAGAACCTCCACCGACGGATGGGAGAGCTCTACCAGAAGTTCGACGACCTGAAGATCCCTAGACCCTAGCCATCTTCAGAGGAATGCGTTCGATGAAGGTATCGAGCACGTCGAGGGTGAAGGGTTTCTTGAGGACGTACTTGACGCCGGCGTCTTGGATCTCCCGGTCGAGCGTGGACACGTAACTCGAGATGAACGCGACCTGGCCGCGGAAGGTGCGAACGAAGTCGAGCTCTTTGACGAAGTCGATCCCGTTCTTCTGCGGCATCACCAGGTCGCACACGACGAGGTCGAAGCCGTTGTGCTCTTCGCGCAGGAGCTCGAGCGCCTTCGCCGGGAACCGGACGGTCACGACGTCGTGGCCGAGTCGTTTGAACTCGTCGCTCAGGAGATTCAGGATCTCTGGTTCGTCATCGAGTAGCAGTACCTTTGCCATGCACTTGTCCTTAGTTAGAACTAGTGTCGGCGGCTTTGGACCAGAAATACATGACGCAGGTCAGGATTTAAGGTTGTGAACTTATTCTTAGTACCCATCGCGTGTTTTGTGCCCCTGTTGTCGACTCTAGTCGCCCTGAAGGATTGAGGCTTATGTCTTTCTGCTGGCTTGTGAGGTCGCGTGTGATCTTTCCGAGGTCGACGTCGACGCCGGCCTGGGTTTCAATTTCCGTTTGAAGGGACGTGCCACTTTGGTCTGCAGGAGGAGGGCCCGGCACGACGACGATGGTCCCCGGCGGGACGACGGTTCCCGGAGGAAGGATCGGCTTCGGCGTGTAGAGCGCGGCGATCTTAAGGTGATAGGTCTCTCCCCGAACGGTGCAGGTGATCTCGAGCTTCGACTCGTCGACGGTAAGCTGGACGGTGCCGCCGGAGAGGACTTTGAGGAAGTTCTGTTCGCGCAGTTCACTCTTGGCCTCACCTGCACCGACTGCGAACCCGCGCCGATTCACGGAACCGCCCTGCGTCTTCTCCGCCTTGTCCGTGATTTTAGTCACGAGCATTTCGCACGCGGGCCTCGGTGCATTGACAGAAGAGAAGGCCCGCTGGGCATGGGGCAGTCGCAGCCGGACCCAGCGATCGAAGAGTTCGACGCGCGCTTCTTCGATCGAGACGTTGAGACACGTGTCTTCGAGGGTGACCGTGTCGACGTCTTTGACTATAATAGGCTTGAGTACGGGCATCGCCGCAGCGGTCGCTTCCGTTGAATCAAAACATAGGCGCTCCAGCGCCATCTGCGCAGATGCGTCGAGACTCAGAACACTAAGCAATACGTAGAGGATTCGCATGCCTCTAGTATACTCGAGAGAGATCAAAATGAGCGAACTAAAGAGTTATGAAGACAAGAACGGGAACCTGGTGTTCACCAGTCAATTCTTAAAAGTTAAGGGCACCTGTTGCAAGTCGGCCTGCTTGCATTGTCCCTATGGCTACACTCTGAAAAAACTTGGCCTCCAGTTTCAGGACTGGGAGGAATCCCTTCGCAGTGAGGCCCAAGTTTTTCTTGCTGATGCCGGGAAGCCAGACTTCGACCTTACTCCCTTCCTTCCCGATAACGCGAAGTTCATTTTACTGAAGGGGCACATCTGTGGATTACTAGTGAAGAACCACATCGTGGTCAAAGGCGTGTTCCTCGGTCGCCACTTCCAGAACCAACAATTAGATAAAGATATCATCGAGAGCTACTACTTTAATTAGCCATCGCCACGAGCTGCGATTGCGCGGGAGCAAGTTCGGGCGGGTTCGCGTTCTTCAGTGACTGGAAAGCTACGAGGCAAAAGACCAGTAAGACCCAGGGGCGAATGTGGCGAGCAGCGTCCAGGAGTTCGCGGATTTCCATATATGTATTTCCTCCGTGCAGAAGAGAATTTGGATAAAGTTCGCCCTCTCGTTTGATTCCAAACAGACAAGGCTCCTATAAAATTTAAAAAAGAGAAATTTCTACTTCAGGTAGTAGCGATCGAGCGTGTCGAGGTCACTGTCAACTGCGGCCATGAGTTCGAGGAGGTCCCAGGCCATCTCAGAAGCCAGGCGCTGGTCGACGTCGTAGCGCTCTGAGATCTGCGATGAAAGGCGGCTTCCGAGGTCGTTAAAAGAAGAAACATCGAACGAAGATTGCTTTGTGTGTGTGCTCATTTGTCCTCCATGACAAAAAAGTTTCGTGCCGTGTGTGTCGTCGAATTGGATAATCTAGTAAACGCGCATCAATCCAACCATGACTCCGCGAATCTCGATTTCGCGATCTTTGACGATGATCGGAGTCATCGTACTGTTGGCCGGGTGAAGCTCTATTTGTTTGGCTTTCTTGAAGTAGCGCTTTAGCGTCGTTTCGTTATCGATCACGGCGACGACGATCTGGCCGTTGTCGGCCTGTGTCTGCTGACGAATGACGGCGATGTCACCGTTGAGAATGCCATCTTCGATCATACTTTCGCCTTTAACCTTGAGAGCGTAGTGCGAGCCTCGCTTGATCATGGTCAGGGGAACAGCGATGGTATCTGTATTTTCGATGGCCTCGATGGGCACTCCAGCAGCGATACTACCTAAGAGTGGAATCTCTTCGGTTCCCTGGGAGGACATGTGCGCTGGAGTGAGCCCACGAACCGAGTGTGAGTCGTTGTTAAGGTAACCACCTTGAGTCAGGTATTTGATGTAGTCTTGTACGGAGCCCAGGGACTTGAAGCCAAAGTGCGCCTGGATTTCTTTTTGAGTTGGTGCGTATCCTTTTTCACGCACGAACTCTGTGATGTAGTCCAAAACGTCTTTTTGCTTTTTGGTGAGGGCCATACATTTCCTTCCGTATTGTTTCCGTATTTAAAACTATACCGTAAGTTTTCCGTAATGCAACTCGATTTTTTTATTTTGTGTAGGGGCGGGCCGAGGCATGAGTGGTAGGGGCGGTTTTTTTAAAGCGCGATATAAAGCTACAGCGCTGACAAAGAGGGCTTACGAGGACTCCTCTCTGGAATCCGTTGTGAATATCTGTGGTGAGCGGAAGTTGCAGGATCTCAGCGAAGTTCTGCTCGAACACATTCCCAAGTTTGTTGCCGGCTTCTTTATCTAGGCAGCACGCCACGACACGGCCATCGGCGTGGATCCCGATATGCTGGGAAAGCGCGTGGCAGAAGCCTATGTCGCTGATGAAGGGAGCGGTAAGGCTTGGCCACTCGAAGCGCGTGTCGAAGTGGAAATAAGCGCGGCCGGTGATGTTCTTGGAGCGGCGGTGAGCGACGTTCACGTGTTCGTTGATGGCGACGCCGAAGAAGCCACAGATCTCGTCGATGAAGTCTTGGTTTTCGTCGCGGGATTCCGTGGGATTTGGCAGGTTCCAGAGGCGAAAGTTGACGTAGAGTTCGGGCTTCTCCCGAAGCGCTATGCGTGTGAATCCTAAGAGGTCGTGGAGGTAGGGTCTCCAGTCTTTGCCGGGGAAGTTATCCTTAAAACTGTGGAGGGAGAAATTGATCTGTCGAAGACTGGAGTTAAAGAGAGCGTCAGTGGAGAACTTACCGAGGAGGGTACCGTTCGTGGTTAACTGGACCGGCATCTCGTACTGTTTGCAGAGAGCAAGAATCTCCAGAAACCGGGGGTGAGTTGTCGGTTCTCCCATCAGGTGAAGACACACTTCATCCGTGAACGGCTTCACTTGGGACAGGACGTCTTCAAACTGCGCCACCGACATAACTTCTTTGGGGCGCTCAACCTCCGGACAGAACGTGCACTGGAGGTTGCAGATGTTGGAGATCTCAATGTAGACGCGACGGAACCTCTTCATGTCTTTCCTCTAGCGCTCCAGGGAGCGATATTCGATGGAAGCGATTTCCAATACCATTACTCCTTGCGGACGGGCAACTGCGACCTCATCGCCGATGGATTTCCCGAGTAGACTTCGGCCGATAGGGGACTGCCAGCTGATGTAGTTCTTGCCTGTGTCGATCTCATCTATTCCGACGATCGCCCAGGTCTTCTCGACGCCCTCTTCGTCAATCGTAGTGACGGATGCTCCGAACTGAACTCGATCACTCTTCACAGTCGCCGGGTCCACGACGACAGCGGCTTCCAAGCGCGCGCGAAGAAAACGGACGCGGCGATCAATCTCTCGCAGACGCTTTTTTCCGTACTGATAGTCGGCGTTCTCTGAGCGATCCCCGTTTCCTGCCGCCCACTGTACGAGCTGGCACACCTCCGGCCGATCGATCCGAAGCAGCTGCTCGAGTTCGTTCGAGAGCTTTCGGTGGCAGGCCGGTGTCATGTAGTTCGCGCTACTCACGAGTCTGCGCGGCCGTCACGCTGGGCCTGTTGGTACCACTCGTCACATTCGGCAAGGGTTTCGAGGATCTCGGTTGGGAGCGCGCGCGCCTTCCAGGTGCTCAAAAAACGACCGGTCAGCCACGGCTCCGAAGAAGCCATCTGCTTTTCACAGTCATTGAGAAAATCCGTGAGGTCGCGAAAGAGCTCCGGAGATAAGCAGTTCACTCCTGCGTGGTAGACCGTCACCAGGCGTTCACGCTGCCAATTTTTTGGCCCGTACAAGATCCGTCGTTTTTGCCAGAGGTAGTAGAGCCCTGCGAAGAAAAGAAGTACCGCAAGTTCGAGGGCAAGGGAGAGGATTTTTTCTTGTGACATATGTCCCTTATGTTAGTCGCTACTAACATGCTCCGCAAAGTCTCTCGTTGATCAAAATTGTCGGGTAGGCTGTTCGCCTGATTTCAGGCAGCTAGAGGGACAGAATTCTTTCTTAATCTTATCGTGGAAATGCTCCGAAAAGACTTTTAAGTCAGAACGTGGCAAGGGAGTGCACCATGTATGCTAAAACAATTCGTGATCTTTTGAAGGCAACTCCTCTAACGGAAGACTTCTACTCAGGCCTCGACGCCTTCCAGCTCAACTACATCGAAATGTGCTTTAAGAAGTCCCTCGACGAGCAGATCGGGATGATGGGAGAGGTGGAATTCCATAACTACCAAATCTTCCTGCGCTACAAAAACGAGTACCTCGAAGAGTTCTATCCCGAGATCAAGAAAGGGGACGCGAAGCCCCACAAGAAAGCTTCTTAAGAATTTCAAAATTCATAAGACCAGAGGTAACATAGGTCCTGAGAAAGGATTCCTATGACGCGTTCCTGCTGGCAAAGTACGACAGCTAGACCACTCGAACTTCGCTCCGACGTGGCCATCGTTGGTGCGGGCATCGCAGGCCTCTCGCTGGCTTATTGGCTGAAGACGCTTGCGCCGAAGCTGCGAATCACCGTGATCGACGCCGGGGACATCGGTGTTGGAGCCTCGGGCCGTAACGCTGGTTTTAATACCGCGGGAAGTACGTCTTACCTAGCGCAGCTCCACGCGAAATACGGAAGCGCTGAAGCCCAGCGCTACTGGGGCTTCAAGCAAGAGAGTCTGCGACTCATGCGCGAGCACTTGTTCAGTCGCTTCTCGGGCCAGCAGACGTTTGCTGGATCGACGACGCTCTACCGTGATCCTCGGCTTCTCGAGGAGCACCATGAGATCCTCGTGCAGCTCCAAGCGGCGAATGTTAAGCGCGCCGACGTCCAAGGGCTTGAAGCCCAGGGCCTTAAGAGCTTCGCCGGTGGCCTAACCTTTACTCATGAAGGATCACTTCACTCATTGGAGTTGCTCCGTGCTCTAAGAGATTTCTTGCAGGAGCAGGGCGTGGCTTTTGCGTTACATCAGGCGGCGGCGTGGGGGGAGACCGTGGGAGAGAGTGTAAAGCTCGTCCTAAGTCGCGGCGAGCTCACGGCTGACCACGTGTTCCTTGCCCTCAACGGCTATGCGGGCCAGTTTCACTCAAGCCTTAGCAAGTGGGTCGAGCCGAAGCGCGCACAGATGCTGTCGCTGGATTTTTCTCATCGTAAGCTCCTCGGAAACTTCTACGATCCACCTCATAAGGTTTATTTCCGACAGAATCCCCAAACCGGCGAACTCCTCGTCGGCGGAATGCGACTCCTAGAAGAGTCGACGGAGAACTCGGACTTCGACAAGGTCACACCGATCATCCAGGCCGCTCTCGCGAGCTACGCCTGTGAAGTATTTGGAGACGAGCTCCAGGTGCGCGCACGCTGGGCCGGTGTCATGGGCTTTACTCCAGAGGAGAGGCCTTACATTCGTCCCGTTGATTTTCTTCCCCACACGACTTTCGTCGGTGGCTTCAGTGGTCACGGCATGGGTCTTGCTTTCGGGGTGGCCCGAGAAGCGATCCTGCGGTACTTGGGCCAATCCCTAGACACAAGGACAGCACTATGACTTTTCCAGATATTCAAGTTCTTCGGTCTGCGGCCTTGAAAGGAGCCATTCCTCTGGAGCGCCGGATGGCACTGCTCCTGAAGCTTCGTGCGAGCCTTCAAAAAAATAGCGCTCGCATCTCGGCGGCCCTCCAGAGAGACCTCGGAAAAGGTTCCTTCGAAGCTTGGACCACGGAGGTCGGATTCCTTCTGAGTGAGATCAGTTACTTCGCGAAAGAGCTTCCGCACCTCGTTGCCACAGAAAAAGTTTCGACACCTTTGACCATGCAACCCGGGAAGAGTTTCATCCAGAAGGAGCCTTTCGGTGTCGTGCTCGTGCTCGCTCCGTGGAATTACCCGGTGCAGCTGGCTTTTTCTCCGATGATTGGTGCGATCGCTGCGGGGAACCGAGTCGTCGTCAAGCCGTCGGAGATTTCGATGGCGAGCAGTGCGGTCATTGCGGAGATCGTCGATGAGGTTTTCGCTCCGGATGAAGTCCGGACGATCCAGGGCGGAGTGGAAGAAACGACCGCACTCTTAAGAGAGCGCTTCGACTACATCTTCTTCACTGGCAGTACCGCTGTCGGGAAGGTCGTCATGAAAGCCGCGGCCGAGCACTTGACTCCCGTGACGCTTGAACTTGGCGGCAAGAGTCCATGTCTCGTCGACGCCAGTGCGTCCATCGCACAGGCCGCCCGTCGGATCGCTTGGGGAAAGTGGATGAACGCAGGTCAGACTTGTGTGGCCCCAGACTACGTTTTGGTCCCGCGCCATCAGGAAGCCATTTTCATCAATGAACTTAGGATATCAATCGAGCAGTTCTATGGCGCTAATCCAGAGCTGAGCCCCGACTACGGTCGAATCGTCAGCACTCGGCACCACGAGCGTCTCGTGAGTCTCATGGCCAATGCGACGGTCGCCATCGGCGGGCAGCACGACGAGGCGAAGCGCTACATCGCACCCACGGTCGTCCATAAGATAGACGCGACTCATCCGCTCATGCAGGAAGAGATCTTCGGGCCGATCCTAGTGGTGATGCCCTATGATGACTTCGATACGGCCATTCAATTCATTAAGCAGCGACCGAAGCCACTTGCGTTCTATTTCTTCGGCCAAGATTCTCAGCGCGAAGCTCAGGCCATGACTCAAATTTCATTCGGTGGTGGTTGCGTGAATGATACTGTGATTCACCTGGCGAATGGCAAACTGCCCTTCGGAGGTGTTGGCGAGTCTGGCATGGGAGCGTATCACGGAGATTTGAGCTTCTCGACGTTCACCCATCGCAAAGCCGTTTTTAAGCAGTCAACGCTCGTCGACGTTCCCGTGAGGTACCCTCCTTACAAAGGTAAGGAGGGGCTCGTGAAATTCTTAATGGATTAGTTTTCTACGCAGGCCGCAGAAACGATCATGCGGTGAGCTCGGCGCATCTCGTACTGGCGACATTTCTGCTCTCTTTCAGTGCAGTCGAAAAGTACGGTCACGTCACCGTTGTTCTCCTGAGTCATGACTTGGTTTTTCTGGCACCAAGAGACGTAGTCGATATCCATTTCATCGAATTCTCCGTTGCCGTGAGCAAAAGAGTTAAAAGAGAAGAGAACAAGTGCCAAAGCGAAAAGCTTCATGGGGGACCTCCAGTTAGTAGGAGGGAAGTAGCACGCCCGGACCTGTCTGAATTCTTCTAATTGCGTGTTGTGAAAAAACTACTGACTGGATTAGTCGGTAGGCGATGGACGATAATGAAAACGAATTAATTCATGGATTTGACACCGGAGCGACGGTTGCACCTTTCTCTTCGGAGAGATAAAATATTGAGATTCTTTCAGAGGAACACGCATGCGTCTGGACCACTGGGTCTTAGCTATTATTCTCTCACTCACCGGGGCGCAAGACGCTTTCTCACAGATCCTCAAAGACAAGATCATGATCGGCCGCGTGGAGTGGGTCGAATTGCCAGATCTGAAACTCAAGATCCGCGCTCGTATTGATACGGGTGCGAAGACCACCTCGATCCATGCGTCGCGCGTGGAAGAGGTTCAGCGCGATGGAGAAATGTGGGTAAAGTTCGTCACATCCGATGGCCAGGGCAAAGAGGTCGAGGTGACGCGTAAGGTGGAGAGCATGCAGAAGGTCGCAAACGCCACGGGACCGACCACTCGTCGCTACGTCGTCCGCGAACGGATTAAACTCGGAAAGGTCGAGCGCGAGATTTCCTTGAACCTCAATGACCGCGATAAGATGGCCTACAAGTTTTTGGTGGGTCGGAATTTTCTTTTGGGGCACTTCACTGTGGATGTCGCCCGTTCTCACGTGACAGGGGACTAGCTCATGAAACGCCTCGCCCCCATCATCGTTACCCTTCTGTTTCTTCTTCCCGCCGGGCTACTTATCTACAAGTCACAGGTCTTGAACCTGAGTCTTCTTCCGCACAAGGTCGATGACGTGTGGAACTTCTACGTGAGCGTTAAGCCCAAGGACGCGACGGCAACCTCGGTCTCGTTTCCCATCCCGCGCGCCGGCGACGATCTTAAGATCTCCGACGAACGCATGCGCGCCAAGGGCTTCGAGACGCTCATTGACCGAAACTCGGATTCGGCGGTTCTCACGTGGCTTGGTCGGGAGCCCATTACGACTCGACTGAGCTACTCTGCGCGCATCGATATCCAGCCGATCTCTATCAAGAAGATCGGGAAGGACACGACGACGGTCTACCCGAAGCAGGTGAAGAAGTACCTGAAGAAGCCGGTGCTCCTGCCCGAGGACGAGGACGCCGTGAAGCTGCTGGAGAACGCGATCTTCGAAGGAAACGAAGATAAAACACTCGTCGCGCGCAAGGCCTTCTACTACGTCCACGAAGAAATTCAGCGCAACATTAAGTTCAAGACGCTGCACGACGCCCTCTCCGTCGGGAAGGGCTCGCCGCTGATCAAGGCCCGGCTCTACGCCTACCTCCTCCGGCGCAAGGATGTCCCCGTCCGCATCGTCGCGATGCTTCGACTCCCGCGGATCGGTGATCCGATCGAAGAGAAGCAGGCGCTGACGTACGCGAACGAAGTGTTTCTCACCAACCGCTGGATCCCCGTGGACACCAACCGCGGGCACTTCGGGGACCGGCCCGATCGCTACCTGGTGGTGCACCACCACTACGAAGAGATCGAGAAGAGCATAAGCCGGAAGAAGTTGAGCTACACCATCCGTGCGGACCGCGCCGTGATCAATAAGTTTAATAAAGAAGAGTTCCGCAAAGAAGTCCTCCGGAAGGGGACCTTCTTCGCCTTCGTCTCGCTCTACCGTCTTCCCCCGCAAGTGCAAGAAATTTTTGAGACGATCTTGCTGATTCCTCTGGGGGCCCTGGTTTTGTGTATTGCGCGCAATCTTCTTGGGGTTCCGACCTTCGGCATGTTCACGCCGATTCTCCTAACGGTGTTCTTCAAAGAAACGTCCCTGGGCTTTGGTTTGTTCTTCTTCCTCTCCGTCGTCGCCATCGGTATCGGTGAGCGCTACCTCCTCGACAAGTTGTACCTCCTCGCCATCCCCCGGCTCTCGATCGTGCTCACGCTCGTCATCCTGCTTCTCATGCTCGTGGCCTTCACTGGTATCGCGGAGACATTCGGTGCTTCCCACATTGGCTACTTCCCGATCGTCATCGTGACCGTGTTCATCGAGCGCTTTAGTATCATGCTGACCGAAGATGGGGTCGTGAACACCATGAAAACACTTATCGGTACACTGGTGATCTCTGTGCTTTCTTTCGGTCTTTACTCCATCTCGACGCTGGAGATGCTGGTTTTCACCAACCCCGAGTTACTGTTCGCGGTGATGGGCATCCTGATTCTGATCGGTAAGTACAAAGGTTACCGAGTCTCCGAGTTCATCCGTTTCCATGGCCTCTTAAAGCAGCTCAAGGCGAAGGCGGGCAAGTGATCTTTCGGGAGATGCGCGAGCTCGGAATCCTAGGCATCAATAACCGCATTGGACGCTTCATCCTGCGCCAGAACGATCGAAAGAATTATCCGCTGGTGGACGATAAGGTGAAGACGGCATTGCGAGCATCCGCTTGGGGTGTGCCCATGCCGGAGAACTACCTCGTGATCGAAAGCGTCGGTGACCTTAAGAAGCTCCCGAAGCTTGTGTCGGAGCTACCGTCCTTTGTCATCAAGCCCGCTAACGGCTCACAAGGGAACGGGATTGTCGTGATCGATAAGGTCCTCGTTGACGAGACGGGGTGGATCAGCTTCCAGCGCTCGAGCGGGAAGATCATGACGATGGAGGAAGTGCGACACCACATCGCAGGAATCCTTTCGGGCATGTACTCCCTTTCGGGAAGTGCGGACAAGGCGATCCTCCAGCAGAAGATCGATCGCCATCCGGTCTTCGACGCCGTTTCGTACGGAGGAATCCCCGACGTGCGTGTCATCGTTCACCAGGGCTTTCCCGTCATGAGCATGGTGCGACTTCCGACGAAGAAATCCGACGGTAAGGCGAACCTCCACCAGGGAGCGATCGGCGCTGGAATTGACCTCAAGACTGGCGTCACCACGAACGCAGTGATTAATGGCAACATCGTCGAACAGCATCCGGATACGGGAGCACCGTTAAAAGGGCTCGTGATTCCCAACTGGTCGGAGGTGCTTGAACTCGCCGCACGCTGCTACGACATGGTGGGGCTCGGCTACTTGGGTGTCGACATCGTGCTGACTCCAGACTTAGGGCCAATCATCCTTGAGCTCAACGCTCGACCGGGGCTTGCTATCCAAATCGCTAATCAAGCCGGACTCTTACCTCGTTTGGAGACGATCCTTGAGACGGCGCCGAGCGGGCTAAATGCTAAAGATCGCGTGGCTTTCTCCCTGTCTTGCTTTTAGCTCCCTGTCATTTTTACTGAGCCGCGGGTAAACAGCGGCGACGAGTGGTAAAGCCACCTTCATGAATCTCATCCGTCTCTTCGCTTGGGCCTTTTTCTGCGCCTTCATGTGTGTCAGTGCTTACGCGCAGGGACACTATTCGCTTCGGTTCTCGAACCTGCTGCAGAACTGTAGCTTCATC
This sequence comes from Bacteriovoracia bacterium, assembly GCA_046569805.1. Lineage (GTDB taxonomy): Bacteria > Bdellovibrionota > Bacteriovoracia > Bacteriovoracales > Bacteriovoracaceae > UBA6144. The sequence goes on from JBKHVY010000046.1 coordinate 11,743, forward strand.
CACCGCGACGAGTTCTCGCTTGAGTCATTTCAGGAGCTGATCCGCTCCCAGATTGAAACTCGCATCGACGGCGATAACCAGTGCCAGGCCGCCTATCGCAAGCTCAATTCGAGCCTCGAGAGCATGTTGACTCTCGTCAATGAAACCGTCTCCGCGCAAGACGCGCGTAAGCTCTACAGTGAGATGTACGGCGAGTACCTCGTCTCGCTGCAGACAGAACTCACTCTCTTGGACCCGGCGACGGACGAGGGGCGCATCGGCACCCTTCAGGCACAGATCGATACTCTTAAGGAAGGTCTCCTCGACAACGACTTTGAGCTCGAGCTGTATAATCGGACATCGCCGCTCACGAAGATCTCGCAGAACCAGCAGCAGCTCTTCTCGCAGATCTCGGGGCTCGTGCAGAACCTCTCTCAGATGCCCGCCAACTGTGTTGGTCGAATCGGTGGCTGGAAACAGGCCATGCCACTCATCTTGAACGCCTCTTCGTACGTGGGTGTGGCCACCGGCCAGTTCTACATGCCGGCCGCCGCCGCAACAGTACAAGTTGGAACGGAACTGGCGATGATCCTTTCTAACACGGGTGTCAAGCGCGCGCTCACGAACATGATCGCCCAGCGGAACAATCAGATCATCGCGTGTACCTACCAAGCACTCACCAACCAAGCGTGTGAACTCAAGCGCGCGAGCGAAAGCGTCGCCGACACCGATCGCGTGGAAGACATCATCAACAATCGCTTCAGCGAAGGCCGCGACGGCGAATACGACCGTTTCTTGCGTGCGCAGCAGATGCTCACGCGCGTCCAGCAGATCATGACGAAGGTCGGCGAGATGGGGAGTGCCGTCACGCTCGATCTAAACCTCATCTTCCGCTACTTCGCGGCTGTGCGTATTCGGCCGAACGAGATCGTCGTTCCACCGGCCGACTCGACCGACGAGGTCCTCTCGCGCTGGTTGAATGAAATGTCGAACCGTGGCATTGAGATCCAGGAGACCGGGGAGGGCAACCGTCCCCTAAGCATCCGCGAGCGCTACGACAGCACGGTGGTCCGGATCAACAACTTAAAGCTTGTGATTACCACGGTGATCGCGACGATCCGTGAGAAGCGATCTTTCAAGGATCTGCGCGACGAGCTGATCCTGACCTCTCGAAACATTAGCAAAGAGTTCGAGTTCATGGAGGACTTCCTGCGCCAGTTTCCAGTTGCGAAATCGGACCTCCCGGTTCAGTACCAGTCGCTCTTCACGGCCACCATCAGAATGCTCGAGAAAATCCGCGCCTTCGTCGACGCCTCTCAGCTTCCTGGCGAGAGCTACGAGAGCTATATTTCTCGCGTCGATCGGCTGGGTGAGGATATGTTCGCCGAATTCAGCTACGGCTCCGTGGCGCAGGTCACGACCCAGACGGTGCTGCTGATTCCGCAGATCGCCTTCGAGCGCTTCGCGCGGCCCTTCCGCGCCGTGGAGCACTTCTACTTAAGCCGCGATATCGATGAGCGCGAGAACCCGGCGCACCCGCAGTACAGCTCCTACATCCTCGAGCGAAGTGCCCAGATCCGTGTGGTGAACCTGTACAAGAATCTCTCGAGTTCGGGCCAGGCCTTCCGGCTCGAGGGCTTCGAGGCGACGAAGCAAAGTTTCGAGCGCAGCTTCCGTAAGGAGATTCATCGCATGGTGGACCAGGCACTAAGCA
>JBKHVY010000047.1:0-13406 GCA_046569805.1 Bacteriovoracia bacterium
ATCTGCCGTGCATCTATCTGGTCGATTCGGGTGGGGCTTTCCTTCCGAAGCAAGACGAAGTCTTTCCCGACAAAGAACACTTTGGCCGAATCTTCTTCAACCAGGCACAGATGAGCGCACTGGGGATTCCACAGATTGCTGTAGTCCTTGGGTCCTGCACTGCGGGGGGGGCCTATGTTCCGGCGATGAGCGATGAAACCATCATCGTGAAAGGTAACGGAACTATCTTCTTGGGTGGTCCACCGCTCGTGAAGGCTGCCACCGGCGAAGAGGTGAGTGCGGAAGATCTCGGAGGTGCATTCGTGCACACTTCGAAGTCAGGTGTTGCTGACCACTTCGCAGAGAACGAAGAAGAGGCGCTGGCGAAGTGCCGCGACATCATCAAAACTCTTAATTACCGCCCGACGCATCCTGGGAAGTTCGTGCGTGGCGAGGTTAAGGCCCCGCTCTATCCTGCGGAGGAAATTTACGGCGTGCTCTCACGAGATACGCGCAAGCCCTTTGACGTGCGCGAAATCATCGCCCGGATGGTCGACGGCTCCGAGTTCCAGGAATTCAAAGAAAACTACGGATCGACCCTCGTATGTGGGTTCGCGAAGATCCACGGGTACCTCGTGGGAATTGTGGCCAACAACGGCATCCTCTTCTCAGAGTCCTCGCTCAAGGGAGCGCACTTCATTGAGCTGTGCGGCCAGCGCAAGATTCCGCTCGTCTTCCTCCAGAACATCACCGGCTTCATGGTTGGGAAGCAGTACGAGAACGAAGGCATCGCTAAGAACGGCGCGAAGCTCGTGACGGCGGTGTCGACGGTCCAGGTGCCGAAGTACACGATCGTCATCGGCGGCTCCTTCGGTGCCGGAAACTACGGCATGTGTGGCCGAGCCTTCTCTCCGCGCTTCCTCTTCATGTGGCCCAACTCTCGCATCTCCGTCATGGGCGGTGAGCAAGCGGCAAACGTGCTGGCGACGGTACGTCAGGATGCCCTTAGAGCAAGCGGTAAAGCACAGCTTTCGGAGCAAGAACTCGCAGAGTTCAAGCGCCCGACGCTCGAGAAGTATGAGCGTGAAGGATCGGCGTATTACTCAAGTGCACGCCTCTGGGATGATGGTGTGATCGATCCGGCCCAGACTCGTGACGTGCTTGGCCTTTGTCTTTCAACAGGACACAATCGTGACTTCGGTGAAGCGAAGTTCGGCGTGTTCAGGATGTAACCATGAACTACCTTACTCTCGAAGAAGCCAACGGCGTCGCCACCGTTACGATGAACCGTCCGGAGGTGCACAACGCCTTCAACGCCGAACTCATCGCTGAAGCGACGGAACTCTTTCGTGCCCTCGCCGCAAAGCCGCTTCGGCTCCTCGTTCTTACGGGCGCGGGGACCTCGTTTTGTGCAGGCGCGGATCTGAACTGGATGCGCTCCATGAAAACCTGGAGCGAGGAAGAGAACTTCAAAGACTCAAAGAAACTTGCGGGTATGTTCCGTGCACTGAACGAGCTTCCATTCCCAACCATCGCGCGCGTGAACGGCCATGCTCTTGGTGGTGGCGCAGGGCTCGTCGCCTGCTGTGACTTCGTGCTCGCCAGCGAAAAAGCGCTCTTCGGGTTCACTGAGGCGCGCCTTGGTCTCTTGCCAGCGGTGATCTCGCCCTACGTGATGGCGAAGATCGGCGAGTCGCAAGCCCGGGCGTGGTTTTTATCAGGGGAGCGCTTCGGAGCCGCTGAGGCCCAACGCATGAACCTCGTTCACCAGACCGTACCACTTGAGAAGCTCGATGAAACGCTCGAGGCCCTTAAGAAGAGTTTTCTCCTCGCTGGGCCGTATGCCGCACGAGAAGCGAAATCGCTCGTCTTTAGAGTCAGAGTCTCACAGGACGTTGAGGACGAAACTTGCCGTCGTATATCGAAGATTCGAATTGGCAGTGAGGGCCAAGAAGGGATGCGTGCGCTCTTAGAAAAAGAGAAACCAAACTGGGTGAAAGCATGAAGATCAAAAAAATTCTTATCGCTAACCGTGGTGAGATCGCTGTGCGAGTTATCAAAAGCGCACGTGCCATGGGCATAAAAACAATTGCACTTTATGCCGACGACGATGCGAAGCTGCCGCATGCCTGGATGGCTGACGAAGCGGTCTGCCTTGGGAGCGGTGCGCTCAAGGATACGTACCTCAATCAAACGAAGATCCTTGAAGCTGCACGACTTAAGAACGCTGATGCCATTCATCCTGGCTACGGTTTCTTATCTGAGAACGCAGGCTTCTGTGAAGCCGTCGAACAGGCGGGGCTGATTTTCATTGGGCCTACGGCAGAATCGATTCGCTTGATGGGCGACAAGATCGGTTCGAAGATAGCCGTCGAGAAATACAACGTACCGATGATCCCGGGCTACCATGGCGCGAACCAGGACAGTGGCTTCCTCGCCTCTGAAGCCAAAAAGATCGGTTTCCCTGTCCTCATAAAAGCCTCTGCTGGTGGCGGTGGAAAGGGCATGCGGATCGTTCATCGCCAAGAGGAGTTCCTCGAAGCTCTTGCCGGAGCCAAGTCTGAAGCCCTGAAGGCCTTTAGTAACGATGCCGTTCTCATCGAGAAATACGTGACCGAACCGCGGCACATCGAAGTTCAAGTCATGAGCGACACCCACGGCCAACATTTTCATCTCTACGAGCGCGAGTGCTCCATTCAGCGCCGCTATCAGAAAGTCATTGAAGAATCACCCGCTCCGCGACTCTCGCCAGAAACTCAGCGAGCGATCTGCGAGACCGCGGTCAACATCGCAAAGGGTATCAACTACCGCGGCGCCGGTACGGTCGAGTTCATCATGGGGGCCGACCAGAAGTTCTACTTCCTCGAGATGAACACGCGGCTGCAGGTTGAGCACCCGATCACCGAGATGGTCACGGGCCTTGACCTCGTGGGCCTTCAGATTAAAGTCGCCGCCGGTGAGAAGCTAGATCTTTCACAGCAGGACATCCGGCAGAATGGCCATGCCATCGAGTGTCGCATTTGCGCCGAGGACCCGGACAATGGCTTTCTTCCGACGATAGGTGTGATAAAAAAAATCGGAATACCGACTCTCAAGGACGTGCGGCTCGACTGTGGCTACGTCGACGGCTCCGAAGTGGGCGTGAACTACGACCCGATGCTGGCGAAGCTCATCACTTGGGCACCCACGCGTGAGGAGGCGATCACCAAGATGCTGCATGCCCTCGATGAGGTGACTTTCGCGGGGATCAAATCTAATCGCGATTACTTGCGCCGACTCTTAAGTCACGGTGAATTTAAGGCAGGTAAGACGCACACGCATTTCATCCCTGACCACGCTGAAAGCCTGAAGCCCGTGGCATCAAGCGATGAGAAGTTTGCGGCCCACATCGCGGCCTTTCTTTTGAGTTCTGGCACGACTCGATCGCTGACCGTAGATGCTGCGACCACACCGTGGAGTACCCTGGGAGGGCTTCGACTATGAAGCGCACACTATCCATCAATCAAACTACGTACGACATTGCCGTAGAAGAACTCAAGTCTCCTCGCGTGCGCTTCGCTTGGGCGGGGAAGCAGTTTGAGTTTGAGCTCCTACAAAGAAGTGCTGAGGGCGTCGTCCTCAAGGATGCTGCTGGTGTCTTGTACCGTCTCCAGTCCACCACCGTCGGAGCATTGCAGTTCATCTCGGGGGCAGGACTCGATGCGGAGATCAGCGAGGGAGCCTCGACGTTAAAAAAGAAAGCTGGGGTGGCGGGAAGTTTAGCCGCGCCGATGCCCGGGAAAGTTTTCAAGGTACTATCTAAAGTGGGAGACAAGGTGAAGCAAGGCCAGACCCTGTTGATCCTTGAGGCCATGAAGATGGAGCATCCGATCAAGGCCGACAAAGACGGGACCGTGGCGAAACTCCTCTTTAGCGAAGGGGATCTGGTTCAGGGTGGGATGCCGCTCGCGGAGCTCGAATGATTCGCATTGTAGAAGTTGGTCCTCGGGATGGGCTACAGAACGAGAAGACGATCCTTTCAACAGACGATAAGTTCGAGTTTATTCGCCTTTTGAGTGAAACGGGTCTTAGGTCCATCGAAATCACGAGCTTCGTGAAAGCTCCCGCCATCCCACAGATGGCGGATGCTCATGCTCTTTTTACTCGAGTCCGTAGCGAGCTTAAGTCCAAAGGTGTGTCTTTTCCCTGCCTCGTTCCCAATATGCATGGTCTCTCCGATGCCTTGTCTGTGGGAGTCAAAGAGATTGCACTCTTCTCGGCGACCTCAGATTCCTTCGCGCGCAAGAATGTGAACGCTTCTGTTGCTGAGACTTTCGAGCGCATGCGGCCGGTAGCCGAGGAAGCACGCAAGCAGGGGCTTACCATTCGCGCATACGTGTCAACGGCTTACGGCTGTCCCTACGAGGGAGAAGTTCCGCACGCGAAACTCGTGGATGTCATTGCGCGGTTCATGAAGCTTGGTGTGAACGAAGTCTCGATTGGCGACACCACCGGCGTGGCGCGGCCGCGCCAAGTCAAAGAAAGTCTTCAGGTCCTAACTAAAGAATTTGGCACGCAGAAACTTGCGATGCATTTCCATGATACCCGGGGGATGGCGATCGCCAACATTCTCACGAGCCTCGATGCCGGGATTACGACCTTCGATGCGTCTGCCGGAGGCCTTGGTGGCTGTCCCTACGCCAAGGGCGCCACGGGGAACGTGGCGACCGAGGATGTCTGGTACCTTTGTAAGTCCCAGGGCCTAGAGACTGGGATCGACATCGCTAAGCTCGCCGCTGCTTCGAGTTTCATCTTGTCGAAAGTCGGCAAGGACACACCCTCGAAATTTCTAAGATCGTATCTCAACACAGGACTCTCATGAGCGCAGGACACGAACACATCGAAACCGAACTTCGCCATCACGTCCTGTGGGTCTGGTTGAATCGTCCGGAGGCGAGCAATGCCTACTCCGAGTCGATGGTCGTCGATCTCCCGGCAGTGCTCGAGCAGGCAAACCGTGATCGGAATGTTCGTGTGGTTGTGCTTGGGGCGCGTGGAAAGAATTTCTGTGCCGGTGGCGACGTGAAGGCGATGCTTAATAAAACAGGTATGTTTGCCGGTGAATCGAACGAGCTGCGCGAGCGATACATGCATGGGATTCAGGAAATTCCCCACGCGCTGGCCCGACTTCAGAAGCCGGTGATCTCGATGATTCAGGGAGCAGCCGTCGGCGCCGGGTGTGACCTTGTGGCGATGACGGATTTGCGAATTGCTTCGACGGATGCGAGTTTCGCTGAAACCTTCACGAAAGTCGGACTCATTCCTGGTGACGGTGGGGCCTGGTTCCTCATCCGTGCCGTTGGTCACTCGCGGGCGACCGAAATGTTCTTCACGGGTAAAACCTATTCAGCTGACGAAGCTCATGAAATGGGGTTGGTCCATGAAGTGGTGTTGTCGGACCAATTGGTCCGACGTGTGACGGAGATTGCGGAATCCTTAACGGAAGTTCCGCCGATCTCGCTTCAACTCACTAAAAAAGCACTCCAGCACGCCTACGAAACTTCACTTTCTATCCACCTCGACACAGCGGCAGCCTTTCAGTCGATCACTCAGCGATCGTCGGACCACTTTCGTGCGGTCGACGGACTCCTCAAGAAAACGAAGGCCCAATACACCGGCGAGTGAAAATTTTTTGACATACCTTCTCCGGCTCCGAACAATGGAAGGAAGGGGATATGCCATGAATAAATTTTTGAGTCTGACTGCTCTCTTTCTCGCTTCGAGCTGCGCTACCATCCACTTCCGCTCGAACCAAACCATCCCTATTACGTTCGAGGGAAACCCTCAGCATCAAAAAGAGATTGTCATCGAAGGACGTCGGGATTTCTTCTTCTGGGGGAACGATCCGGAATTCAGCGTCGTCTTCGTTGACGACGAAGTGAAGCGCGCAGGGTTCAACGCACTCTCGAAGACCATCATCTACGAGCATAAGAATCCACAAGATATTTTGATCGCGTTCCTCACGCTCGGAATTTACATGCCGAAGGGGTACACCATCACCGGCTTCACCGAAGGCGGGGGCCCACCACCGATCATTCAGCCAGAATAATTCGACCGTCAGGAAGACAGTCTTCCAAGGATGGATCACTGGGGCCATGGATGGCCCTTTTTTTTTACTAGCTCAGTGACTTGATGAGATCTGCGAGGAAGTTATCCTTTACCGTTTCGATCTCCGTTTCCGTCATGCCTGCGAAGGTCGTGCGATCTTGGACTAGCATCGCGTCCTCGTGATTCACCACGAAGCGCGACGGGTGTCGGGGGATGTCGCGGCCGTAGAGCTTGCGCTGCTTGGCGTGGGTCATCACCAGGCGCTTGCGCGCGCGCGTGATCCCGACGTAGCACAGGCGGCGCTCTTCGTTGATGTCTCCGTTATCGGCGATCGTCTTCTTGTGCGGGAGGAGTTCCTCCTCCATGCCAACGAGATACACATAGTCGTACTCAAGCCCCTTCGATGAGTGAAGAGTCATGAGGGTGACCTCGTGGCGAGTCTCGTCGCCGCCGCCGTTGCGGTTGTCCTGGGAGTCCGCGAGCAAAAGGCGCTCGACGAAGTTTCGCAGAGTCGCATCTTCACCAAACCGCTCCTTGAAGCGCTGAGCGGAGAGGATGAAGTTCTCGACGTCGTCTTTTTTCCGCTGGGCGAACTTCGTGTTGTCGTAGCTCTTGTCGACGAAGGCCAAGTAGTCCGTACGGCGGATGAGCTCCTTCACGCCCTCGACGATGCCCTGGTCGTCGAACGTTTTGCGCATGTCGCGGATGAGTTCGGTGAACTCGCCGAGCTCCGCGCGCTTGTTGACGGGGATTTCGTTTTCGATGACGTTGAAGAGTGGAGTCTTCGTCTCACCGGAAGTCTTGAGGAACTTCTCGAGCGTGACGGTTCCGATGCCGCGGTGAGGAGTGTTGAGGATCCGCCGGAGGCTAAGTTCGTCGCGCGGGTTCATGATCACGGCCAGGTACGCGATGAGGTCTTTGATTTCTTTTTTCTCGTAGAACTTCTGGCCCCCGATGATGGTGTAGGGCACCTGGTTCAGGCGCAGCTGGTCCTCGAAGGGCGGAATCTGCGTGTTGCTGCGGTAGAGGATCGCGATCTCGCCGAGGTGCACGCCCTTTGACTGGAGCTCGATGATGTCGTCGACGACGACGGCGGCTTCGTGGTCGGCGTCGGCTGCGGCCCAGAGGATCGGCTTCTCACCCCCGACCTGCGAGGTGCGCATGGTCTTGTCCTTGCGCTTCGTGTTCTCGCGGATCACGCGGTTGGCGAGCTCGAGGATCGGAGCGTAGCTGCGGTAGTTTTCCTCGAGCTTCACGACCTTGGCGCCGGGGAAGCGCTTCTCGAAGTTCAGGATGTTCGAGATGTCCGCTCCGCGGAAGGCGTAGATCGCTTGGTCGTCGTCGCCCACCACGCAGATGTTGTTGTGAGTAGAGGTGAGGCCCTGGATGAACCGGAACTGTAGGCCGTTCGTGTCCTGGTACTCGTCGACCATGAGGTAGCGCCAGCGCTCGGAGTACTTGCGGGCGACCTCAGGGAAAGCTTCGAAGAGGCGCACGACGAGGAAGAGGATGTCGTCGAAGTCGAGAGCGTTATAGAAACGAAGTTTGTCCTGGTAGAACGGGTAGACCATTTCCACGGCGCCGTCGTACGGGTTCTCCGGATCGTAGAACTCGCTCGCGACGAAGTCCTCGGGGCCGATGCCCTTGTTCTTGAGCCAGCTGATCTTCGACTGGACCTGCGACTTATCGAAGGCCTTGTTGGCGCGGTAGTTCTTGAGGCCCTCGCGCACGATGCTCATCTGGTCGGCGGAGTCGTAGATGGTGAAGAGGTTGTTGTAGCCCAGGTGATGAATGTCCTCGCGCAAAATGCGGATGCCGAGCGAGTGGAAGGTCGAAAGCGTCAGGCCCTTGCGCAGGCGAGATTGCGGGACGAGCTTTCGCACGCGCTCCTGCATTTCGGTGGCGGCCTTATTGGTGAAGCTCACCGCCAGAATCTGATGGCCCGGGATGTGGAGGTTCTCGAGCATGTGCGCCACTCGGTATGTCACCGAGCGTGTTTTTCCCGAGCCCGCACCCGCGAGAATAAGCACGGGACCGTCCACGGTGAGGGCGGCCTGGCGTTGTTCGGGATTAAGGCCATCGAGGGAAATCATAAGGAAGGACAGTCTAGGAAAGTGATTGCACCCCGTCAAAAACTTCCGAGGACAATTCAGCGCATCATGGGCTAGAATCAGCTCCTATGAAATACCTAAATACCTCTGCTTTACCATACGCCAATGGCCCTCTTCATTTCGGACACATCGCCGGTGTCTATCTCCCGGCGGATATCTTCACGCGACATAAGAAACTCAAAGGCGAGCGCGCGATTCACATCTCCGGCTCCGACGAGCACGGCGTCGCCATCATGCAGAACGCGCAGAAAGCGGGCCGCAACTACCAAGGATACGTCAACGACTGGCATCGCACGCACAAAGAGCTCTTTGATCGTTACGATATTCAGTTTGATTTCTTCGGTCAGACCTCGAGCGACTATCACCGCGAGGAGACGCTTAAGTGGTTCCACGAGTTGAATTCAAAGGGCCTCATTGAAAAGCGCTCAGAACAACAGCTCCAGTGCCAGGACTGCCACAACATGCTTCCCGATCGCTTCGTCGAAGGGGAGTGCTACGTCTGCGACTACAAAGAGGCGCGCGGAGACGAGTGTCCGGCCTGCGGCACGTGGATCGAACCACTCAAACTCAAGAATCCAGTCTGTAAATTCTGTAACAGCAAGAACGTCAAGGCCGTGAGTTCGTTCCAGTGGTACCTCCTGCTTTCGAAGTACCACGAGAAGTTCAAGGACTGGTTTAAGACGAAGCAAAGCTGGCGCAAGTCCGTTGTGCCCTTCGTCGAGTCGCTTTCGAAAGACGAGCTCGTCGACCGTGCCATCACTCGCGACCTCGACTGGGGCATCGACGTTCCCTTGCCAGAAGCGAAGGGTAAAAAACTCTACGTCTGGTTCGACGCCCCCATCGGTTACGTGAGCAACACCAAGAAGTGGCTCGAAGCGACCGGATCAAAAGAGGACTACCTCAAAGACTGGTGGAACAGTCCCGACACCGTGATCACGAACTTCATCGGGAAGGACAACATCATTTTTCATTCGATCATCTTCCCGGTCATGAGCATGGGAACGGGCTTCGTGAAACCCGTCACCGAGCTTCCGGCGAACCAGTACGTGAACCTCGAGGGCAAGCAGTTCTCGAAGTCCAAGGGCTGGTACGTCGACGCCGAAGAGGCGATCACGATGTTTGGTGCGGATGCCCTGCGCTTCTACCTCACATCCCTCATTCCCGAGACCTCGGACTCGAGCTTCACTTGGAAGGGCTTTGAGCTCAAGATCAACTCGGAGCTCGCTAATAACCTCGGCAACTATGTCAACCGTGCGATGAAGTTCCTGGCCAGTAAGTGGCCCGAGGGGATTCCCGCCGAGAGCTTCGCGGCGTTCGTCGCCGAGGGGCGCGACGCGGAACTGGCGAAGTTCATCAAGGCCCAGCACGAGCTCCTCGATGGCCACCAGATCAAGCGCGGCCAGGAGCACATCATGGAACTCGGCGCGCAGGTGAACCTCTTCATCACGGAGAAGGCGCCCTGGACGCAGTTCAAGACGGATCCGGCTGCGGCTGCGCAAACAATTGCCACGGCTTCAGCCTACACGCTCGCCCTGGGCGTCTTACTCGCTCCTTATGTTCCTGGGCTCTCGCAGAAGATCCTCGCGTACTTCGGGGTGAAGCCCACGGACGCGGTGGTCGGGAAGATCTACCGCGGTGACGTCGATGCGCTCAAGAACGTGTTTGCGAATGGCTTCAAGCTCCAGGTCGTGCCTGAGGGGCTCGTCCCGAAGATCGATCCGAAGGTGATCGAGGAGCTGGATCTCAAGCTTAAAGAGAAGGCGCAGGTCTAGTGCCGGTGGCGAGGCTTCTCTTGAATGGCGGCCCCCCACGTTTTTAAGACGTAGCCAGTTTCCGAATCCACTTCTGCAAAAAAGCTTGTGTAAGCACCGTCTTTGCCCTTGAGCTTTACGGTCACGCGCTCGACGAAGCGGCCAGCGCCACCGTCAGAGATCACGTAGGATTCTTCCGGTGTGACACTCAGGTCCACGAGGCGACTTCCACCTTGCTTACGAAGATGGTCTTTGAGGTTCGGCAGCCACTTCGAGGTCGGTCTATTCGAAAGGGGCAGGGAAGAGATGTCTTTCACGCCTTCAGGGAGTGTGCCGTAGTACGAGCGTGCTCCGAGCTTCAGGGGCGCGGCCTTGATCTGAGCGGGTTCCGGGGCTGGAGCCGCGGGAGTGGGCGCCATGGGCACGTCGACTATCGGAGGAGGCGCCTCCGTGTTCTGGGGCTGCCGTGAAAAGTAGAAGGTCACGAGCCCTGCGAAGACGACGAACGTAATGAGAATTTTTCTCTGAGTGCTCTTCATTCGAGGACGAGGAAGCTCAGATCGAGCACCTTAAAGGGCTTGTGACCTGCGTACTCGAGGTCCGTGTATTCGTCTTGCCCTGGTCCTGCATCAAAGCAGTCGGAGCAATTCGAGAACTGGGCGCGCAGGCGACAAGTAAAGGTCGTGCCGGGTGGGATCCACTTGTTCATCTCAAGCAAGAGAACACTTGATGAGGCAGGACCGGGGATCTGGCTCGCAGGGATCTGTTGGTTCGCCGGCGCCGTCGCGTTGAAGGCGGTGTAGGGCTCGGTCAGGGTTTGGATGTAGCTCTTCTGAGGCGCGATCTGGGCCATGAAGGCCATCTCCATGCCAGGGACGAAGCGCGCGAGGCACTCCGCTGGTGAGAAGTCCGGTGTGCCGAAACCGAGGCAGTCTTTGTCTTGGAGCATGAGCGTGTTGCGACGGAAGTCGTCTTGCGATACCCAGCGAGTTTCGTTGTTGGTGGAGGTGCGCACGAGGCACACGGGGTGAAGGGCCTTGTCGGGGTAGTTTCCAGAGGTGGGTTTCTTAAAGCGCGCGCCGTTCGTTGGGAGGACTTCGCTGTCTGTGCAATTCACGGCACCCTCAGAGAGGCTCGGGAAGCCGTTGATCGAGCAGGGCACCGCCCTCGGATTGTTAGCGGCGGTGTTCGTGACCTTCATGTGGGCCCAGGGGCTTGCGAGGATCGTGACTCCGCCGAGCGGCACGTTCGAGCGGTTCACCATGTCCATACCAATCCCGACGATCTCTCCGGGAGAGATGCGGTTGTTGCTGTTGTTGTACTCCCATCCGGCGACGCCCACGGAGGGTGAGATCACGCGGCCCTCGAAGAGAACGGAGGAGGAGATCGCTTGGCCGAAGGCCTGACTGTCGTCGATGAAGATCGTCGAGAAGGCCCCTTCGGTCTTATAGTCGAGGGCAGCTTTCGGAACCAAAACGCTCTTCACGCGGTTGACTTCGTCGACCATGGTGGGGTTCGCGCGCGTGCCGGAGATGGCGTTCGGGAAGTTCGTGAACATGGTCTCCATTGACGAGAAAAGATTTGAAGGAGAGGCGTCGTTCGGAGAACTGCCGAAGAGCTCCATGGCGTAGGCGTCTTGGCGCGTGCTCGTCTCGGAGGATGAAGTAGAGTAGGTGCCGTTGTCGTCGTAGTGCTTGAACAGCAGCATCCCGTACATATCGAGCAGGCGCTCGGACTTTTCCTTCGTGAAGTTCGGGCAGTGGTCGCGGGTGATGTAGTGGTGGATGTTCCGGGCCATCGCCTGGGACCAGCGGCGAGCGGTGATCGGGCGCACGCCGTAGTACCAGTCGTAGGCGGCGTTCGGATGGAGGTTCACCATCGACTTCGCGCGGCCCGTGCCGTCGTTCGAGTTGTTGTAGTCCGTCGCGCGAGCGGTGAAGTCGCCGAGGAGGGCGAAGGCGTCCGCCATCGTGAGCATGACGTGGTCGACGGCGGTGTTGTGGTCCCAGAAGCACTCGGTCTTGAGGCTCTCGGTGAGCGCCACGAGGTAGTGCGAGGCGAACATCCCGCCGTTGTGGACGCCCTCGAGCGGGAAGCCCGGCTGGAAGGGTTCGTAGAGGAGGTAGTCGGGGTAGGAGAGGCGCTCGTCGGTGGCGCTGCTGATGCCAGGAGAGTGCATCGGGTGGTCTTCGCTCAAGGGTCTGCGGCCCAGGACGAAGCGGCCGAAGGCCCAGTCGGCGAACGACGGGCGCCCGTTCATGGCGTAGCCAAAGTAATCGGCAATACCTTCACCTATAGCTCCGAGCTCAGAGTAGAAGCCGTAGTAAGGGAAGGCCTGGTACTTTAATGGACGCCATTCTCCGTTCACGTACTCGGCGTTACGCATGTTGAGGAAGAGAGTCATGAAGACGTGGCCCATCTCGTGGTAGATGATCGAAGGGTCCTGCACCACGAGCACACTCTTCGGCGAGCCCTCGCGGAAGCCGGGGTACTCGGTCCAGCCGAGCTTGACGGCGTTGGCGACCGGCTCGTAGAAGGCGTTGTTCTTGAGGCTGTCGTCGGTGACGGTCGAGTAAACGGTCATCTGTGCGGACTTCGTCATCTGGCTCTGGCTTGCGAGGTACTTGAACCACCAGGTGCCCATCTCCGCGAGGTTGTAGGGGACCGCGGGCGTGATCGTCTTCTGGCCATCGACGTGGAGCTTTTGATGGATGAACTGCATCGAGCCCATCATCCGCTCGACGACTTTGTTTACGTGGTACATCGCTTGAACTTGATAGAACTCCGAGCTTCCCGGAGCGAAGATCCAATTACCGTTATTGGGCGCGAGTGGAATGACGTCCGGTGTATCAGTCGCTAAAACCTTGAGGCAGTCGAGGAACGTGTAGGGAGCCGTTGTCCCGAGGTAATACATCTCTTGTTGGAACAAGCAATCGTTCGTGAGCGTCGACTTGTTATTGGGAGTGATCTGCCGCAGCTCGCGGCCAAGAATTTTCGAGATGTCGAAGGTTGGTGCAAGGCGCGAGTTTCCTGTAGCGTTGGTAGGATCGTCTTCGTACACGTACGCTTTGCCGATCAGCTGTTCGTTTACGACGGTAGGATCACGGCGAAGGCCCGCGGACTTGATCTCCGTGGGGTTACAGGCGCTCAAGAGGAGGCTCCCCAGAACGCTCAAAAGAACCCCCGAGAGGGTTCTTTTTGAGAACATAAATTGTTGAAGTTGCATCCCTGCGTCTTTCATATCCACCTACCTCATCGACCGATTGGTGGTGTTTCTATAGCTCCTAAAACAGGAGCTATTTAGTTGGACATGGCCGCGCCCGCCGCCTGGCCAACGTTACCCGCAGCCTCCATCAGGACTTTCTGGAAGCTATCCATGCCTGAGTTGTTCTGTGCGGTACACATGCCGGATGAGTTCTCGCCGAGGCTACTAGTAAGCTTCTCAAATTCTTCTTCTGAAGGAGACTCAGGGATGTCT
>JBKHVY010000048.1:0-13224 GCA_046569805.1 Bacteriovoracia bacterium
TGACGAAGTAGGTGGTGGCGCTGAGGAGGCTCGACGGCGTGCCGGAGATCACGCAGGTGCTGGTATCGATGCTAAGGCCCGCCGGGAGCGCCGGCGCGGCCGCGCAGCTCGTGATGGGAGAGCCGTTGTTACTGAAGGTCGACGGGGTGATCGTCATGGGCATGGCGATCACGCCGGAGGTTCCGGTGGAGGCGACGTAGCTTAAGCTAGGAGCGCTGGCACCGACCGAGAGAATCACAGTCGCGTCGGCGGAATCACCCGCGACGTTCGTGGCAATGAGCGTGAAAAGAGTTGGCGCCAGGGCCGCGTCTGGAACACCCGAGATGACACAAGTCACAGGGTTCACGCTGGCCCAGCTCGGAAGCGGTGTGGTTGGGATGCGCACGCCACAGTTTAAGAGAGGGGCGCCATTGTCGTTTAAGGTCGATGGCGTCACAGATAAGGGATCCCCGATGCTACCGGCGGTGCCGATGCTGCCGACGTAGCTTAAGACCGGAGGATCAACCGCAGTCGAGAGACTGACTGTCGCATTCGTGCTGCCGACGGAGTTTGTTGCGGTAATGGTGTAGCTCGCCAGGGGGACGGCGACAGACGGCGTTCCGGAGATCACACAGGTCGAGGCATTCACACTGAGGCCCGCCGGAAGCGCCGGAGCCGCGGAACAGCTGGTGATCGCCGCGCCGTTTGTCTGGAGTGCGGTGGGAGTGATCGTCATGCTCGCGCCGATCGCCCCGAAGGTTCCAGTGGCACCAATAAAGCTAAGGCCTGGAGGCCCTGGGTTAATCGTGAGGGTCACAGAGGCCGGCGCCGAGGTGCCGATGCTGTTCGAGGCCCGCACGCTGTAGGTCGTTGGCGCGATGACGACAGTGGGTGTTCCCGAAATGGCACAGGTCGCTGGATTCAAGAGAAGGCCCGCCGGGAGCGCCGGTGTGACAATACAGTTGGTGATCGCCGAACCATTGTTGTTGAATGCACTCGGAGCGACACTCATCGGCTGGCCCGCTTGTCCCGTGGTTCCGGTGCTCGTCGCAAAGCTCAGGGTCGGGACACTCGGAGTTGAGGAAATGAGTACGTTGGCCGGCGTCGATGCGCCTGCACCGTTGATGGCCGTAACGGAGAAATTGGTTGAGAAGGTCGTGGAGACTGTTCCGCTGATAACGCAGGTTGTGATGTTGATCGAGAGGCCTGCTGGTAAGGCCGGCGAAACGGTACAGTTTGTCACCGGCGTACCGTTAAAGCTCAAGCTCGTCGGAGCAATCGAGCGGACGGTGCCCAGCTGGGCCTCGAGGCCCGTTGCTCCTGAGAAGCTAATCGTCGGTGGGTTTGCGCCCGTCGAGAGGATGACGTTGGCAGCGGTTGACGGGCCCTGGGCGTTGGTCGCCGTTACGGCGAAGGTCGTCGCCGAGATGGAAACCGTCGGAGTTCCGCTGATGACACAGGTAAGGGCGTTGAGCGTGAAGCCCGCCGGCAATGCTGGAGTGACGCTACAATTGGTGATGGGCGAGCCATTGTTATTAAGAGTGGTCGGCGTGATCGTCATGGGGAGATTGAGCGTGCCGTTCGTGCCGGTTGAACCGAAGTAGCTCAAGGTCGGAGCACCGGCGGCGATGGTGAGAGTCACCGGCGCTACGAGTGAACTTCCGGCCGCGTTCGCTGCCGTGATATTAAAGATCGTGGCACCGATGGAGACGGTCGGTGTTCCGGAGATCACACAGGTCGACGCATTGAGGGTGAGGCCCGCAGGAAGCGCGGGGCTTGCGGTACAACTGATGAGGCCCGCGCCGTTCGTGACAAGAGAAGTTGGGGTGACGCTCATGGCGAAGCCCGCGGTGCCGCTCGTGCCCGTGCTTCCGACGTAGCTCAAGCTTGGGACGTCGATGACCTGAAGCGTGACACTGGCGGCGTTTGAAGTTCCGATGCCGTTCGTGGCCGTGATCGAATAAGATGTGGATGCCGTGAGTGCCGAGGGCGTTCCGGAGATCACACATGTCAGTGAATTGAGTGAAAGACCTGCGGGCAGGGCGGGAGTCACGGAACAGTTGGTAATAGCGGACCCGTTGCTATTTAACACCGTCGGTGTCACCGTCATGAGATTCCCGAGTGAGCCAAGGGTGCCAGCAGAACCTGCGTAGCTGAGATTCGGGACACTCGGGGCGGTGGAAAGGATCACGTTCGCAATTGCAGACTGACCGATGCCGTTGGTGGCGCGAACCGCGAAGCTTGCGGGCCCGAAGATTGACGTCGGTGTCCCAGAGATCACACACGTCGTGGCGCTGAGGCTGAGACCTGGTGGGAGTGTTGGAGAGACACTGCAGCTGGTGATGGCAGACCCATTACTAAGAATCGTCGAGGGCACAACGGACATCGGCTGGTTGACGCCGCCACTCGTGCCCGTGCTCGTGGCGTAGCTTAAGCTCGGTACGCTCGCGTCCACGCGCAGAGTGACCGGAGCATCAACCGAAGGCCCCGCCGCGTTCGAAGCACGCATGAGGTAGGTGGTTGATCCCATCGGTGCCGTGGGAGTTCCGGAGATCACGCAAGTGACGGGGTTCACACTGGCCCAAGCGGGAAGCGGTGTGGTTGGAATCCGAACTCCACAATACGTGAGGGGAGAGCCGTTATTGTTAAGGGTCGTTGGAGCGATGCTCATCGGGACGCCGGAGGCGCCGACGGTTCCACTCGCGCCGAGATAACTTAAGACCGGAGAATTCGCACCCAGCATCAGGGTCACGCTGGCCGGAGCACTCGCGCCGATGGAAGACGTGGCGACGATGCTATAGGTTCCGGTTACAGGAGCCGAGACCGTGCCCGTGATGACACAGGTCTGAGGGTTAAGGCTCAGTCCTGCGGGAAGTGCGGGCGTACTCACGCAGCTCGAAAGTGTGGCGAAGCTCGAAAGCGTTGTGGGAGCGACTGAAATCGACTGGCCCACAAGACCGATGGTTCCGCTGGCGCCCAGGTAGCTCAAGCTTGGAGCGGAGGTCACGCTCAAGACGACACTGGCCGCACTCGACTGGCCCACGGAGTTCTGCGCGCGCACCGAGTAGCTCGTCTCCGAAGCGATGTTGGCGGGAACTCCGGAGATCACACAGGTCGATGGATTGATGGTCAGACCATAGGGGAGCGTCGGGGTGATGGTACAGTTAATGAGAGCGGATCCGTTCGTGTTGAGAGTCGTGGGAGTCACGCTCATGCTTGCGCCGACCGATCCACTGGTTCCGGTCGCCCCGACGTAGCTCAGTGCTGGGGCCTGGGCACTGGTGGTGATCGTCACGAAGGCCGCAGCCGAGTTTCCGTTGGCGTTCCCCGCCACCACACTGTACGTGACGTTGTTCACTCCTTGCGCCGGGGTCCCTGAGATCACACAGGTCGAGGGATTAATAGAGAGACCGATGGGGAGGGCCGGATTGACGGTACAGCTCGTGATGGCGGCGCCGCCCGTGGAAAGTGTCGTCGGGACGATGCTCATGCTCTGGCCGATGGAGGCGACGGTTCCCGTGCTTCCGAAGTAGCTCAAGAGCGGCACACTCGGCGGTGTGTTCGGGCGCATGACACAGCGGAAACCAAAAGGTGTTCCGGCCGTAGACGTCGAGTTACTTAAGAACAGAGAGAAGGCCCCGGCACTATTGGCACTGCTCCAGTTCCCTCCGCGCAGAGCTGCACCGCCTGCACCGCCGAAGAAAACGCCGGCACCTTGAAGCGATGTCATCGCTTGGAGTGGCCGGTAATCTGTGGGGATGAGGGCCGAGCACGAGACTTGGTCTAGTTCAAACGAACTGGCAGCACACGACAAGGGCCCGCGCTGAAGACCGGTACTGAGGTTCCAGTCGACCCACTCCCACACGTTACCGCTGAAGTCCCAGATGCGCGCAGAGCTGGCGAGGAGGTGGCTTGCTTTCAGATCTCGGCTTGTCCCCATTTCTGGGTCCTGTCCGTTATAGCTACAGTTATCGAGGATCCCGACGTTTCCGCGCATGAGGCAGCCACTTTGAACCGCACCACCGCTCCAGTTCGCGGCGACACCCTCGATGTGACGAGCGATCGTCATCCACTCGGGGTTTGAAATGAGATCGTATTCGAAGCCGAGCTGGTTACAGGCGGCCTTCGCCTGACCGGCCGTGAGGTTCGTCCATGGATACCCGGTTCCGATCGAGGCTGGTTGAGCTGTGCTACTTGCGATAGAGGTTGGGCAACTTGTCCCCGCACACTTCGCTTCATACTGCATGACACAGAAGTCGTCCGTCCCCATGAGTGGGCTGCCGGGCACACCGACGTACCCTGACGGACAGCTTGGAACGACGGCAAGTGTGACGAGGGCCTGAGTACTCGCCCCGACGGCGTTTGAGGCCGTCACTCCGAACACAGTGGAGGGCAGTGTGACCGAGGGCGTGCCGCTGATGCGACAGGTGCTCGTGTTGAGCGAAAGGCCCGCCGGCAGCGCTGGGGTGATGCTACAGTTCGAGATCGGATGCCCGTTCGTGAGGAGCTGCGTTGGTGAAACACTCATTGCAGCGTTGCGCGTGCCGACGGTTCCGGCCGCTTGATTGAAGCTCAAGCTTGGAACAAGGCCCGTGATGGTAAGAGTGACGGCGGCCGGGTTTGAGGCCCCCATGCTGTTAAACGCGCGCACGGAGTAGGTTGCGGTACTCACGGTCGTTGGCGTGCCCGAGATCACACAGGTNGACGGGTTGATCGAGAGCCCGGCCGGAAGCGCCGGTGTGATGGTACAGTTATTATATTAATCACAGCACCGTTCGAGAAGAGCACCGTGGGAACAACCACCATGAGTGAGTCGATGGAGCGAGTGGTTCCACTCGCGCCGGCGTAGCTCAAGGACGGGGCCACGGCGGAGTTACTCTGCGGAGCGGCCGTGAGTTCGTTCGAAAAAATAATTCCGGTGCGGTTTGTGGCGATGACTTTGACGGCGTAGACGACGCCGTCGACGAGGCCCGGGATCACCGTCGAGGTACTGGCGGTTTCACCGGCCGACGTGTACTCTGACTGGTCGAGGCGGCGGTAGCTAACTTCGTACTTCGAGGCATTCAGTGAACTCGTCCACGAGAGAGAGATCGACGAGTTTCCACCGACGGCACTGATTAGTGTGAAGCCACCGGGAAGTGGGACGATCTGAGAGTTATCATCGGTCGCGGAAGTTTCAATCTTTGGAGGTGCATTGTTGACGCAGGCGATGGAAAAAAGCACAAGCAAGAGCCACGAGACCTTCGTCCCGAAAGTTTGCAGTCCCCTTGATATGGTTCCATGTCCGATCATGCGTAAGTCTTTTCGTCATATATCTTCCCGAAATTTAATGGTTAAGGGGGTGACTCTTTTTTGCGGCAGAGTTTTCCAATGAAGACTTTTTCATGCTCAGGGATTGGATGGGTAAGTGCCTGAAAGACGGAGAAGTTGAATTATTTTGGCAACAAATCAGCAAAACTGAGGCTCTGCTTAATCGCCGCCGCCGCGAAGTATTCTTGGGCCAGGAGCATCTCAAGGTCTCGGTCCACGGGGCCTTGGGCCAGGGCCTCGCGGGTTCGGTGAAGAGTCACATCGGCAAGGCCCGCGAGGAGTCGCGCTTCGCACTCTTCGATCTTAATGCCGGGGGAGACTACTAGCGAAAAGAGTTTCTCTTGTAGGCCCTGCAGCGCTTGGACGTTTTTCCAGATCAGTTCCTTGTCACCGCTAAGATTTCTGCTGTTGAAGTAGGTTTTAAAATTCTCACAGCGATGAAGGGTGGTGAAGTAGGCGCACTTCGAGCCACGGATGGCCCGGGGCTTTTGTTGGTACTCACGCAGATGCGGCGCGAGGGTCTGGTTCTCCTGACATTCTCGCTCCTCGTCCCGAGGCCTCCCGTAGGTTTCGCTCAGCAAATGAAAGTTGAAGCGATCGAGTTTGTTCGGTGACTCTTTTCCGAAGGCGAGCTCCGGTGTGAGGTAGGTTTCCGAGTGGAGCAGTCGATGGAAGCCCGTGTAGCCCGAGACGTTTTGCTCCGGAGCTTGGTAGCGGCCAGGAAAGAGCGCCTCGATGAAGGCGGTGCCTTCGTCCTTCTCGGCGCGCTCTTTCACGTCGAGGTATTCGGGGCCATAGACGTTGAGAATGTCACCGGGCCTTTTCTCCTCCTCGGGAGATAGCTTGCGACATAAGGGAGTGTTCATCCAGTAAGTCATTTCCTCTGACCACATGAAGCGGGGCTTCGAGGAGAGTTGCTTGAAGCCCATGGCCGTGCCCCAGCAGTTGGGGCCGTCTTCGTGCAGCTTCTTGCCGTGGTGCTCTTTGGCAAAGGCCGGAAGACACGTCGCGACCACCATCCGCGCCCGCTGTGCAGAGAGTTTTTTGCAGTCTCGCTCGAGCCTCGACTCGGCATCGGCCGTGAGGGTGAAGCCCTCATCGGTGAGGCGCTTCCAGCTGCACAGGGCGCGGTGCTGGCGCACCAGGAGCTCGCAGGATCTCCCCTCGAGCACGAGGTTATTGCGCGCGTCGGGACGCAGACTCAATTGAGCGGAGCTTGTGGAACTCAGGATAAAAACAAGGGCGGCGAGCATGACTGCCTATCGTCGCCTGCCACTAAAACTTCACTAGCTTTTAAACACTGTCAAAGGACTAGACACTCATCCCGCGTAAATCCAACGAGTTTAGTCGGTGTGGCTTTGGCACGAGACTTGAAGCTCTAGAAAGAAAAATGACATCCTGGGGAGGATATATGAAGCACATCATGACTTGGTCCGTACTTTCTCTTTTATCTCTTTCGGCCTTCGCTAATAACGTCGCCGTGAAGTGTGACCTGAGCATCAACGAAAACACTGTGAAGTGTCCGCTGGTCGGATTCTGTCCGGAGAAGACTCTGCGCGAATCGTCTCTCAGCGTGTCGCAGGTGCTGAACGAAGGGCAGGTCATCGACCACTCACTGACCTTGAATAAAGTGGTGCTGTATCCTGGCACGAAGAAGCAAGATCGCCACAGCGTCTACCTCTTACCAGGGGATGACCGCGCCACGAAGCTGCGCGAAGAAAAAGAAACCGATCTCGTCTCTTTTGAGTCGAGCACGAAAGTGAACATCAATATGCAGTCCGTGGGGGACACGGTCCATATCGTTCTCTCTAGCGGCGGCTCGAACTACCGGTACCGCATGCAAGGGAATTTCACCGGCAAGCTCATGGGCTGGGTGTACGCGGACGTTGTGAATGAAAAAGGAATTCCATCGAAGCTTCCGATCTATGCCACGTGTTCAAAAATGAATGAGCTGGCGATTTCGGAGTCGGAGCTCCAGAAAGAAGCGATCGAGAGACACCTGCGAGAAAAGAAAGAAAAAGAAGGCTCTGCAGTTCAGCAATAAGCGAACTCCACAGCAAAATCAAAGGCCCTCTTGCGAGGGCCTTTTTTTTATTCGGCGTAGAGATTGAAGAAGCGCACGAGGCTACAGTTCCACGGATCAACCACCATGAGGTCTTGGAACCAACCAGAGTGATAGGAGCCGCTCACTGTGTAAACGATCATGTCGGATGTGTAGCGAGCGAGCTCTTGTTGTTGCGCTCCCAGGATCGGTGCCCCGGCGGCGACGACCATCCCCTCAGAGAGTGTGTAGTAAACGTCGGACGGTTGACCCGAAATCTCGTACTCAACGAGCGCACGATCGCGACACTGCTCTGGAGTGTGAGCGAACACCGATGCGGAAAGGGCGAACAAGATGACTGAAATGAAGAGTTTCATGAGTTATCTCCTTAAAGTATAAGGAGACTTATAGACCGGTGAGTCGACTTTGGCAGCGGGGGAGTAGTTTTTTCACGGAATCTTAACACTACTCCGTAACGAGGATGCAGAGGTAGTCGTGGCAGCCGCAGGCGATGGCCTCGCCGCCCTTAGCGACGCAGTCCACGGCGTACTGATCTCCGGCCGTGAATTCTTGGGTACATAGCACCTCATCGGGCCCCATGGGATGGCAGGCACGGACTTGTCCGTGCTTATCGACGCCGCGAACAAGAGGGAGTTCAGAAGCCGCCAGCACTGAGGCGGAAAAGCTTAGAAGCAGCAGGAAGTATCTCATAGAGGTCTCATCGTCAGTTTCCTGTCCGACTCAACAGAGTGAAATAGTTTTTCTTCATTCCTCGGTCTGTTTTAGGCATAATCAGAGGCTATGCGAAATCACGTCACCCTGTTTCTCAATGGCACGCGCCATGACCTCTCCGGCGAGCACGCCTTCCTCACACTCTCGGACTTCCTGCGCTACGAGCGGGGCCTGACCGGCACCAAGGTGGTGTGCGCGGAGGGGGACTGCGGCGCCTGCACGGTAGTGGTGGCACGGATGGACGGGGAGCGGCTGGGTGCCTACAAGTCGATCAACTCCTGCATCGCTTTCCTGTGGCAGCTCGACCGCACGCACGTCATCAGTGTCGAAGGCCTTAAGTGCCAGGGAGCACTTCATCCCGTCCAAGAGAGTATGATGAATTGTCACGGGGCCCAGTGCGGCTACTGCACGCCGGGGTTCATCTGCTCCATGGCCGTCATGGCCCACGAGGCCCATAAAGAGCAGAAGACGCTCTCAGACAAGAACGTGCGCAACGCCCTCACCGGGAATCTGTGCCGTTGCACCGGTTACCAGGCCATCATCGACGCGGGTGTCAGGACTCCCATTACGGCTGCCTGTGACCTCTCTACGATCTTCGACGACGATAAAATTTCTGCGACCCTGGCCAGCATCACCGGAAGCCTCGCCATCTCCGCCGGCGGAAAACGGGCCTTCCTGCCGCACTCGATGGCGGAGCTCCTCCAGGAGCCGACCGCGAAGATCGTCTCTGGTTCGACGGACCTCGGTGTTCTCCGCAACAAGGGCAAGTGGACACCGACTGTCGTGAAGAGCTTCGTTGCGGTGGAAGAGCTGAAACAGATCACGGAGACGCCCGAGGGATTTCTCATCGGTGCCGCAGCGACGCTGCATCACGTGGCCGAGACCTTGGAAAAAGATTTTCCCGAGTTCGCTCGGCTCTTAAACGTCTTCGCATCTCCACAGATTAAGAACTCCGCGACCCTCGTCGGAAACATGCTGAACGCATCTCCGATTGCCGACACGATTCCCTTCCTAAAGGTCGCCCACGCACGCGTCCACGTGCTCGGCGCCACCGGCACTCGCGAGTTGGATGTGAACGATTTTTACCGGCCCGGCTACAAGCAGCTCGACCTCGCTCCGGGTGAGGTCGTCACTCACGTCTTCATTCCGAAAACAGCAGATGCGTTTAAGCTGTATAAGGTCTCTCGCCGCAAGGACCTCGATATCTCGGCCGTGACGCTTGCTCTGCGCTATCAGCTCCAGGACAAAAAGCTCACGAGCTTTAAGCTTGCGATGGGGGGAGTGGCGGCGTCCGTTCTCCGCTTCCCGTCAATCGAGGCCCGGGCGCTTGGCCAGGTGCTGGACGACGCCCTCATGCGCGCCATCGCCCAGGAGATCGACCGAGAGATCACCCCGGTCAGCGACGTTCGAGGTTCGGCCGCGTACCGGCGGCTCCTGAGTAAGAACCTCCTTCTGAAGTTCGCCTACGAGGTGCGCGCATGATCGGCAAAACCGTTAACCTCGACGCGTCGGTGAGTCACGTGAGCGGGGAGAGTGTGTTCATCGACGACCGCGCAGAACTCAAGAACGAAGTCCACGTCGGCGTGGTCGGCGCCCCGGTGGCCTCGGGCCGCGTGCGCGCCATCGACGCCGCTCGCGCCCTGGCGCATCCGGACTGCCTTGCGGTCTACACCGCGCAGGATCTCGTCGGAAAGAAGTGGGGCCCCATCGTCCACGACCAGCCCATCCTCGTCGAGGAGCTGATCGGCTACCGCGACGAAGCGGTCGCCTTAGTGGTGTCCTCGAACCGGTTTACAGTGGAAGACATCGTGCGACTGGTGCGGGTAGA
Source organism: Bacteriovoracia bacterium (assembly GCA_046569805.1). Classification (GTDB taxonomy): domain Bacteria; phylum Bdellovibrionota; class Bacteriovoracia; order Bacteriovoracales; family Bacteriovoracaceae; genus UBA6144. The sequence continues at coordinate 9,891 of JBKHVY010000048.1, forward strand.
AGTCGAAGAGACTTCCGGCATCTTCACCATCGACGAAGCTCACGCCGCAAACTCGGTCATCTACCGCGCGGCGAAGCCCTTCGCTCAAGGTGATGCAGATGCCGCCATGGCCCGCGCACCCCATCGTTTGAGCGGGACGTTCGTCATCGGAGGCCAAGAGCACTTCTACATGGAGAGCCAGGCCGCGATCGCCTATCCTCTGGAGCAGGGCCAGATTGAGGTTCACGCTTCAAGCCAGCACCCGAGCGAAACTCAGCGCGTGGTCGCCGAGGCCCTGGGCCTGCTGTTTCACCACGTCGTGTGCGTAGTCAAGCGCATGGGCGGCGGCTTCGGAGGTAAGGAATCCCAGGGAGCGCCGCTCGCGGCCTACGCCGCGCTCGTGGCCAAGAAGCTCAATCGCCCTGCGCGCCTGGTACTCACGAAGGACCAGGACATGATGCTCACGGGGAAGCGCCATCCGTTTCAGAACGACTGGGAGGTCGGCTTCGACGACGCCGGTCGCATCCACGCGCTCAAGGCCACACTGCGCGCCGACGGGGGAGCGTACTCGGATCTCTCGAGCTCGATCCTCGAGCGGGCGATGTTCCACATCGACTCCGCGTACTTCCTCGAACACTGCTGGATCGACGCCGTCTGCTACCGCACGAATAATCATTCGAACACCGCCTTCCGGGGCTTCGGTGGCCCTCAAGGAACGATGACGATGGAGAGCATCGTCGAGGACATCGCCATCTTCCTCAAGAAAGACGCGGCGGAGGTTCGCGCCGTGAACCTCTACCGCGGGAACACGCAGAAGACGCCCTATGGTCAAGTCTTCGAGAACAACATGCTCGAAGCCATTCATCAGAAACTTCTCGCAAGCTGCGACTACCACCAGCGCCGCCAGGCGATCGCGCTTCATAACGCCAAAAAGACAGGCACCCTGCGCGGGCTCTCCGTGACTGCCACGAAGTTCGGCATCGCCTTCACCGCACGCTTCCTGAACCAGGCGAACGCGCTGGTGAACCTGCACCTCGACGCCACCGTGCAAGTCTCCACCGGGGCCACCGAGATGGGCCAGGGCGTGAACACCAAGATCGCGCAGATCGTCGCTCACGCGCTGGGGTTAAGTTTCCGCGCGGTGCAGGTGATGCCCACGTCGACGGAAAAAAACCACAACACCTCCGCCACGGCGGCCTCAAGTGGAGCTGACCTTAACGGTGCGGCCGCGCTCGAAGCGGCGAACATGATCAAGGGCCGCCTGTGTGTCCTGGCCGCGCTCCATTTCTCCGGTGTCGTCGCCGACGCCAAGCACGAGTACGAGGTGCTCCACGGCACGGTCGACCCGGACTTCGTCTTCGCGGACGGCATGGTTCGCCAGAGCTCGACCGGGAAGAGCATCGCCCTCAAAGAGCTCGTGACCATGGCCTACTTCAACCGCATCTCTCTCGGGGCCTACGCCTTCTATAAGACACCGGGGCTGGGCTTCGACAAGGCCACCGTCTCGGGCAAGGCGTTTAACTACTTCACCCAAGGCATGGCCGTGAGCGAAGTCGAGGTCGACGAGTTCACCGGCGACCTGAAGGTCCTGCGCACGGACATCCTCATGGACCTGGGCCGTCCGCTCAACCCGGGCATCGACGAGGGCCAGGTCATCGGCGCCTTCGTCCAGGACATGGGCTGGGTGACGAGCGAAGAGCTCGCCTACGATAAGGGCCGCAAGCTCCTCTCGCATTCACCCACGACCTACAAGATCCCCAACGTCCAGGACACGCCCCGCGTGTTCAAGATGGACTTCATCGAGAACCTCGACAACCACGTCAACGTTCACGGGTCTAAGGCCGTGGGTGAGCCGCCGCTCCTGTTAGGGATCAGCGTCTGGACGGCGGTGAAGAATGCGCTCTCGTACCGTGGTAAGGGGATGGGCCTTAAGTCTCCCTCCACGGGCGAAGAAATCCTCAGAGAACTCACCGGAGAAATTTAATGGAGCAGCAGCTCGATCAATTCTGTCAGTACTTCTTACGCTTCCACAGCGAGGGCCGCGCCCTCGTGGTCGTGACCATGGTGGATAACCGTGGGAGTGCTCCGCAAGACGTCGGCGCGCGCATGATCGTGGGCACGGAGGGACTTCTCTTCGGCACCGTCGGCGGCGGCAAGATCGAGAAGCGCTGCCTGGATGAGGCGCAGAAACTTCTGGCGTCTCCGGAGCGCGTGCACTCCCAGAGTTTCACCTGGAACCTCCAGCGCGACATCGGCATGAGCTGCGGCGGAGAAGTCACGATGTTCTTCGAGGTCCAGCGCCCGAGCGAGCGCTGGCACGTGGCGATCTTCGGAGCGGGCCACGTCTCTCAGGAACTCGTGCGCGTGCTCTTGAAGCTCGACTGCCACCTCACCGTCATCGATCCCCGCAGCGAGTGGCTCGAGAAGCTTCCGGCGCAGAGTGAGCGCTTTAAAAAAATCCAAACCGACACGATGGCCGCGGTGCTAAGGGATCTGCACCCGAAGAGCTTCGTGGCGCTGATGACCATGGGCCACAGCTTCGATGCGCCGATCCTCACGCGGGCCCTGAAAGAGTTTTCTTTCCCTTTCCTCGGCGTCATCGGCTCCAAGCAGAAGCGCTCGCGGCTCGAGAAAGAACTCACGGAGTCAGGTGTTTCACCCGAGCTCCTCACGAGCTTCCACTGTCCGCTGGGCGAAGCCTTCGGCACCAACGCTCCGGCCGAGATCGCGCTCTCCATGGTGGCGCAGCTTTTGCGCGCCCGCGACGCGTTCCAGGGACGAAGCGTTTCGTTCTAGCAGTCTATCAAGCTGGCAGTTCCCCATTATGTAATTCTTAGGTAAACTAAGTAAGTATACTTTTGAGAAGTTGTTTGCTATGAAGCAGATCGCAGTGTTCGAAGTTCTGGAGGTCATGAACCATGAGTACTAAAAAGAAAAATGACGCTCTCGATTTCCTGGATTCGCTCCTCGGTCCCGTGTCCTTCGGTGAGCTTCTGGTGTCGATCCGTACCACCGAAGATGTGAGTCAGACCGCCTTCGCGAAGCGCTTGCGAATCTCGAAGCAAGAGCTCTGTAACATCGAAAAGCAAAAGAAGTGGGTGAGCCTCGAGCGAGCCGTGACCTTCGCCAAGCGCTTAGGCTGGCCTCCCAAGGTCTTCGCAAAGTATGTCCTCCAAGACCAACTTTCGCGTGCGGGCCTTAAAGGTGAGATCAGCATCGAAGATGTCGCTTAGTTTCTCCCCAGCGCCCGCAGCGCTTCGCTCAGGGTCTGCGCCAGCACCGGGAAGCGGCGCTCGAGTTTCCGGCGCACCCAGTCCGGGGAGATGCGCCGGGCGAGGTAGAAGAGGACGAAGCC
>JBKHVY010000049.1:0-13202 GCA_046569805.1 Bacteriovoracia bacterium
GGAACCGCAATCGTACGCTGCGAGCTCCCCGGCGTTCAGTTTGTAGATGTTCACGGCCTTGGGCCTAGCTTTATCAATACCGGGTCCGGAACAAATCTCCGGAGACACCCACGGCTCGTGGCTCACAATGATCTGCCCATCTTTGCTCATGACCACATCAAGCTCTAGAGTGGTGATCGGAAAATCCAGGGCCCGCTCCATGGCTTCGATAGAGTTTTCGGGCCATAGCCCCCGGGCGCCGCGATGGCCTTGCCAGTCAAAAGCAAAACTTTTGTCTAAGAATAACCCCACGCACACTGACAAAATTATGACTCTCACGAGAAGGCCCTTTTCAGTTTGGTCAAACACAATACTGACCTTCGTTAAGAGTGTGTAAATTTTATAGAAGCCTCAAGTTAAAAATAAGTTAAGAAGCATGCGTCGGTGCCAAAGTGACCCTGTTTTAAGCGCTTTTTCACTCTGTTCTTTCTTCAATACAGCTTTTCTAAATGTCTGAAATTCTCTAGTCTCCCTGTCAGAAAAGGACATTCATGCGTAAAATATCACCCTGGCTTATCGTCTCTCTTTTGGCGTCAACTGGCGCTCATGCCCAAGTTCTCACACAGCAGAACGTCCTGCGAGGGGCCACGTTGTTGGATCCCAACAAGATCAAACTCAACGAACTGACGCTTGATCGTGTCCGCGTGCGCGACGACGTGTATAGCACTTCACGCAAAACGGAGCTCGGTGACCAGACCCGTCTTGAGATGGCGTTCCGTTACCACACCGATCGCACCACCTTTGCTCGGATGCGCTTTAACACCAATCCGACCGACAACCGTTTTGATAACCAGACCTCGTCCTTCGAGTTCATCTTTTCAAAGCGCTTCCAGGACCTGGTGTTTCAACTCGATCTCAACTTCGAAACCAACGATCGTCGAAGCGGTGGCACGAACCTCGGCGTGGACCTCAATAGTGATGATACCTTCGTTTCCTACAGTCCGATCCAGAACCTCTTGGGAACCTTCTATCCCTTTAATTTCCGTTCCGACGTCGGTGACGAATTCGGCACACCAGACGTGACCACCATCAACTACGTTGATGGGTCCCCGGCCACGATTTCACGCATCCCTGTTGGCAACGAGCGCATCATCACCAAGACGGTTCCAGGGATTGAATTCTCCTACAACATGAACGGCCATCAGCTCTACGCCGGTGTGGGTGTGGCAAGCTACCTCTACCCCGTGAATGACGACTTCAACATCTCTAGTAACCCCACGGCGAATGCCTGGGAGAGAAAGCAGATGTCCGCCTACAAGGCCGGCTACCTCCACTTTAGTAAAGACGCCCGTTACAACGTGCAGCTCGTGACACAAGACAACTCTAGAGAAACCGGAACCCTGATCCAGAGTGCCGGTTCATTCACCATCTTCCAGCGCTTCGACAACAAGTACCTGGTAGAACTGGAAGGCACGATGACGAAAGCCGGTGAGCGCCCGTACCGCCTTAACCGCGGCACCAGCTGGTTCAATGACCTCACGCCCTTTGAGCCGGTCTTCAGCGACTATTTCGGTCGTCGCCAAGATTGGATCAATCAGATGGGTTCGGCATTCTCGCTTAAGCTCGGCTTCAACCTGACGGATAAAGTTGTTCCGTACTTCCTCCTGAAGCACCAGTCGGAGCACTTCATCTTCAACGGGGAAGAATCCGCGCACCGCTTACGTACCGACGACGAAACGAAATCCCACGGCGGACTTACACGGATCGGGGGCGGTACTTACTTCTACTACGACAACTTCTTCTTCCGGCCTGAGATCGAGTTCCGCCAAGCGCGAAACGCCGTGTTCAGTAAGGCGACGGATCTGCGCGAAGACCGCATTCTTTCGAGCTTTAAGAAAAATGACATGCTCGTCACCATCAACGTGACCTACACCTTCGATGGCAACAGTCTTAACCAGAACTGGTGGTTCTAATGAAAACACTCATCGCCCTGAGCTTCCTCCTTATCCTCGCCGCCTGCGGCAAGGATTCCGGTACGACGCAAAAGTCCCTCGAATTTCGCAGCGAGGTCTCCGACGTGGCGATGGTGGGCCTCGCCGAAGTTGACCGGGTCGATGAGCACCTGAGAAACGAGCGAGTGTTTCGGGACAACACCCCGCAGGAGCGCGCAGACGCTCGCCAGACACTGCGCTTGATTAAGGCCGCGCTGTTAAAACTTAACCGTGAACCGGGCTCGAAAGAAGCCCTGCGCCTCCTCGCCTACAATGCCAATCTCTTCAACGCAATCCCATTGATCGAAGTTGATAGTGCGTTTCTTGCGCAGTTTAAGGTGTCACTGAACAACACCGTTTCGCGCTTGGCCCGCATCAGCAACACGCGAGTCGAGCAGACTCCGTGGATCCTGTTTAAGACGAACTTTTCCCGCGGGCTTGAAGACTTCGTGACCTTCTCGACGAAGGGCGACTGGCAGCAGGCCTGGGCCTTGGATCGCAGCTTCGCACGCGTACGTGGCGAGGGCAACCGTTCGTGGCTCATCGCGCCTCCCATGAATCTCACGGGCATCACCGAGATCAAACTGCGCCTCAATCAAGTCCTCAACATTGACCGTGCCTCGCGCTTCGACGACCCCTTCGATCGCTCGCTCATCATCAACAGCGCGTTCAAACTGATGGTGAGTGAAGACTACGTTAACGGCGACCCTGCTACCGCCTCCTGGCAGGAACTCAAGATCTCAGGCTGGCCGATTGGATCTGACTTCCATGCCAAGTGGAGCGACGAGATCGATCTGTCAAAGTTCACTGGGAAGCGGGTCAGCATCGCACTCCTCTACGACATGGATGCTCGCACCCTTGGGCGCCACTTCGTGACTTGGCAGATTAACGAGTTCCAGCTCATTGGCGTGGGCGAAGGCTTCGCCGTCGAGAGTCGTCCGCGGCTCGAGAAGATGTACGAGCACCTCTTCAACCAAAGCCGGATCACACCCTACAACTCAGTCAGCACGGGCCTTGTGAGCGAGTGGGTCCCCTTCGGCTTCAGCGGCAAGTTTACTTTCGTGAAGGCCGAAGCAAACGCTCCGGGTGTAGATACGTTTCTTATCTCCCCGAAGATCACCCTCACCGCGGCCGAGGCTCCGGTCTTGGTCATGAAAGAAGTCATCCGCAACTTCAAGCGGGCCAACTACAAGTTCCTCATCTCAGACTCTTACGATGGCAGCGACCCGACGAAGGCCGTCTGGACGGAGATCGACCACATCCCAGCGAACTTTACCGCTCAAGGCCCGGAATGGGTGAGCGTGACGTCGAAGGAGATCGATCTCAGTGCCTTTACTGGGCGCCCGATTAACCTTGCCTTCCGTCTGATCAGCGATGACACGACTTTCCTTGGCTGGGAGCTAGAGTCGATCCTGATTAAAGGCAAAGGGTCATCAACAGTAACCAATCAGACCATCAATTACACAAACCCCAACATCAAACCTGAGACTCCTGTATCAAACGTAAAATCCTTCTCTTTCGATGAAAACCAAGCCGAGTGGGCATCACGAGTCCTCGACGGAGCTCCCGCGAAGTTCATCGAGATCGAGCGCAACGGCGCAAGCTTCCTTGAGATTTCAGGGTTCAAAGAAAAGAACACCGGTACCGTTCAGCTCGAGACTTTCAAAATCCAGCTTCCTGCGAAAGCTCCGGCGATTCAGCTCAACCAGAGTATCCGGTTTTATGAGCCGAAGGATCGCGCGCTGGATCTGATCCAGGTGTTGGTCTCGAAAGATGACGGCGCGACCTGGACGAAGCTCAGCTTCACCAAGGTTCCGGGCCCCAGTGACCGCAACCTCATGGACACCGAGTGGCTCTCCCTCGAGGGCCTTGCCGGAGAGTCCGTGCGCTTTGCCTTCCGCTACAAGACCGACGCCACGACGGGTGTGTTCCCGAGCTGGCAGCTTGCGACCCTTCGCACCGGAGAACTGGGCCTATGAAAAACCTTGCCGGCATCTTCGTACTTCTTCTCCTCAGTGCTTGTGGTGGTGATACTGTTCGCCACACGCAATCCGACCTCGTGCTCACGAAGTCGGCACTGACCTACGAATCATCGACCGTCGGCAACCTCGCAACCACCGCCCTCCAGCGCGTCCACGACTTGGACGTCGTCCTCTACCCGGCCCCACTCATTGAAGATACTCAGATCGCGCAGCTCACGGACAAGGAAGCCGTCTTGAGCTTCTTCACGGCAGGGCCTAAGGACCAGATGATGATCGGCCGCATGTCGGGCCGGGACCTGAAGGACTTCATCCAGAAGCGCACGCTCGAGCGCTACCTCTTGGAGCTCGAAGTCGCGGGCATCAACTACCACCTCATGTACCGCGGGGGGATGCCAAGCCTCGCGAACTTCTCGCTTGAAAACGGCCGGGCACTGAATGACCGCGAACAGTATCGCGTCGCGATCTCGAACTACTTCTTCTTCTCTGGTGACACCTTCCCAAGCTACAAGTACCGCAACGGCATTGGCTTCGCCTTTAGCGAAATGCGGGAAGTCGTCTCCGTCCGGGATGCGATCTCGACCTTCCTTGACTCTGGGTGGTCAATCCCTGATCTCCGCAGGCGCCGTGGTATCGTGCAGAACACTCCTGGACAAAACCTCGGATTCAAGACGATTCCGGAGATCCAAGGTGCCTCGCACCTCTCGCCCTTGATCTCACACACGGTAACAACGAAGGGTATCGTCACGGCCCTCGCGTCCTACGACTGGTACCCCGGAGGCACGGAGCTCTACCTCCAGTCCCCGACGGCATCAAGTGACCCGCGCGTCAGCAGCGCCGTCCACGTCTTCACGGAAGCTGACATCCTCGACGTGAAGGTCGGTGACGAGCTGGAGATCACGGCGGAAGTCTTCGAAGAAATGACCAACTCTGGGATGACGCGTACGCAGCTCAGGAACATCAAGAGCTATAAAGTTCTCTCAAGCGGCAACACTTTACCTGAGCCCGTGCGCCTCGGGAAAAGCGGCCGGCGAATTCCGACCGGTAAAGTGTCTACCTACCGCGGAGACCTCAACTTCCGCGAGGCACTCAACCTCGAAGACGGCATCGACTTCTGGGAATCCCTCGAAGCCATGCGCGTGACACTGAGTGATCTGCGTGTGACAGGCTTCCGCGGGGGCCAGGAGTCATCGGATCCCTTCGAGCTTAAGTCTTACCTCTCGCTTTACGTCATGCCCGACGGGATCAATCCCGCACGAGGTGTCATCACTTCTCGCGGCGGCGGCGTCCTCGCCGTCCCCGAGCGCGACCTCTTTAACCCGCAGATGATCAGCATGAGCTCCGGGAACCTGACCAAAGGGATCACCTCGGCCCACGTGTTTAACATGGGAGATTTGATCGAAGGCGATAGCACCGGCATCATTACCTACACGAAAAACCTCTTCGGCGATGGCGAGTACCAGTTCCTCCTTCCCGACGAGAAACTCGCGTCCCCAAGTTTTGAGCGCTACCGCGGCCGCACGATCACCCCGCTCTCCGCGCGTCCAATGGTCACGAGCACCATCAGCGACAAGGACCTCGTCATCGCGGCCTACAACCTTAAGAACCTCTCCGCCAACGACGACGAGCGGATCCAACAAACGGGTCTCATGATCAGTCAGAACCTCAAGTGCCCCGACATCGTGGGCCTCGTGGAAGTTCAGGACAACAACGGTATCGGTATCGACGGCGAGAACAACGCTGACCTCACACTTAAGAAGATCAAAGACGCCATCATGTGTCCGGGCAAGAACTACGCAACGATCAACATCGACCCCCTCGCTCACCGCGAAGGAGGCCAGCCCGGCGGAAACATCCGCGTAGCTGTTCTCTATGATCAGAACCGCGTGGGCTTCACCGAGCGCCCGCTACCGGACGTGCAGGCGGAAACACTTGTCATGGAAGATGGTCACCTGAACTACAACCCGGGCCGCATCTTCCCGAACTCCGAGGAGTTCCGCACGACCCGCAAGAGCCTCGTGGTCGAGTTCGAGTTCAAGGGCGAGCCCGTGTTCGTCATCGTGAACCACCTGAACTCGAAGCTCGGCGACACCAGTCACTGGAGCAACATGCAGCCGCCGATCCCGGGAAGTGATGATCGCCGCATCCGCCTGGCGAACCGCCTGAACCTCTACACGAAGCTGATCGAAAAATATAACCCGCGCGCCAACATCGCCGTAGTGGGAGACTTCAACGCCCACATCCACGAGAACGCCATGCGCGTCCTGAAGAACGACAACCTCGTGAACCTGATGGATATGGCCGATCCGACCGAGCGCTACACCACGAACCACAACGGAAACTCGCAGTCCCTGGACTACGTGGTGGTGAACCACCGGCTCGCCAACCGCAACGCCCGCTTCCACTCGGTGCACCTCAATTCTGACTTCATGGGTCGCCTGTCGGACCACGATCCGGTGGTCGGCGTTTTCGAGTTTCCCTAGTGCGCGGTCTGCTGGCGCTTCTGCTCGTTGGGTTATGCTCGGGGCTGTGGGCGCAGAGCTACTTGCCACGGGAGGCAATCGACTTGCGTGACTTCCCGGCCCCACCAGAGTCCGAAACTCGAGATTGGGAATACATTTGGAAATGGCAACTTGAGCGCACGGGTGAGGATTGCCAGCGCGTCCAGCATGAAGAAGATGGTCTTGCCACGTCGTTCTTCGGTCCCCCCTATGGGCCTCTGACAAAAGAGGAGGCCCTGCGACTGGTCGATTTCCAGGAACGGCTGTTTAAACAGGTCAATTTTTTTAACCGTGACCTCAAGCGCCGATTCAATCGCGCAAGGCCTTATCAACAGAATGGTCAGGTTCTTCCGTGCATCGATCACTCGCATCCCTCACTCTCCTATCCGAGCGGGCATTCTGCCGTGGCGGCCTTAAGTGCCCTGGCCCTCGGCGCCTTGTACCCAGAACTCGCCGAAGTTTTGCAAAAGCGGGCCCAAGAGATCGCTCTGGGTCGGGTGGTGGGGGGCGTACATTTCCTGAGTGACATCGAGTCTGGGCAGCGACTAGGACGGATGATTTTTGAGGTGCTCATCAAAAATGCAGAATTTTTGAAGGATCTCGAAGACCTTAAATCATCTAAACCCTTAAATCTCTGAAGTCCTCGTCCCCCATCTTGCTGTAATTTTTACCTCGTCTTCCCCGCCAACTCATGTTTAGTGAGAGAGTAGCTCCCGAACTAAACCCGTGGAGCACACTCATGAAATTGACCTTTGCCCTTGTGGCCATGAATCTACCTTTTGCTGCCCTGGCCTTCGATAAGGTCATCTACGGCGTAGATAATCGCTATGACGTCTTCGAGTATCCCTATGCCAAGGTGGTGGAGGCCAGCCGCTCGACTGTGGCGTTGTTCAAAAGCTACGACCTCACGAACCGCGGCGGGAACTTCCAAATCGATAAGACACCGATCCGTGAGTCCGCCAACGTCTGCTCGGTGGAGCGCTTCTCGAAGCAACCGGCCGCCGCGTTCTGCTCCGGCTTCTTGATCGCACCGGATAAGATGGTCACCGCGGGCCATTGTATCACAACCCAGGCCGCCTGCGACGAAACGCGCTTTGTTTTCGACTACAAGATGAACACCTCCAATAATGCACAGGTCAACTTCAAGCAGTCTCAGATCTACTCCTGTAAGAAAGTTCTGGGCCAGGTGCTCGAGCGCGGAGGCGCGGACTTCGCCGTGATCCAGCTCGATCGAGTAGTCCCGGATCGCAAACCACTTACGCTATCAGACAACAAATCCCTTTCCACAAACGACGAAGTGCTTGTCATCGGTCATCCCTCTGGTCTTCCGACGAAGATTACTGACTCCGGAAGAATTCGTAAAATCGATCGTCAGAAAGGCTTCTTCGTAACGAACCTCGACACCTACGGCGGCAATTCTGGCTCGGCCGTGTTCAACAGGCGCACGCTCGAGGTCGAAGGAATTCTCGTGCGCGGGGAGACCGACTACGAGACAGATGGCGACTGCGAGCGCTCGTTCCGTACTGACGAAAACTCAGGCCGCGGCGAAGACGTGACACTCATTTCAGTTATTCGCGAGAATGGCTTTGAAGGCGGCGAGGAAACGGACACTGACGCAGGCGGGTCTACGGGTCTGACGTATGTTTGGCTCAACGAAGATCAGACCTGTAACCTCTTCGTCGGCATGAACTTCGTGCGCGAGGTGGACAATTCCTTCTGCTCCGACGCCCCGGCCCCCGCGCCGTCGCGCTACATGTGGATGACGGACAACACCTGCAACGAGTTCAATGGCCAGAACTGGGTCCAAGAGGTTGCCGACAACCTATGTCCACCGAAACCAGGCACTCCGCCCGCACCCGTCACGTCGAATGTTCGCTACATGTGGATGACGGACAACACCTGTAACGAGTTCAACGGCATCAACTGGGTGCGTGAAGTGGCCGACCACCTCTGCGGTCCGAGGAGCAACTCGAACTAAGCCGTCTCCGGCAGCGCGGAGCGCTTCGGGAGCTTGAGCTTAAATAGGGCAAACTCTTCGATCTGACTCTCGATAGTGATGTCACCGTTATGAGAAGTGATGATGTCATAGACCATCGAGAGCCCAAGACCCGAGCCCTCCCCCACCGGCTTGGTTGAAAAGAAGGGGAGCCAGATGCGCTCGAGCATCTCGCGCGGAACACCCACACCGTTATCGAAGAACTCGATATAGCAAAACGCCTCGTCTTCCCAGCTCGCAACCCGCAGGACCGGTACGCAATTCTCTTGGCAGGTTTTGAGCTTCTGGTTGACCGAGTAGAACGAATTCTCAAGTAAGTTAATGAAGACACGCAGCATGTTCTCGCGCACCACGAGCAGCGGAGTGGAGGTCTGCAGATCCGTCTTCACCTCCGGCACGTTGGCGTAGCGGGTTTTGCACGAATGGTAGACGAGGCCAATCGCCTCTTCGATGAGCTTATCGATCGACGTGAGCTGCGGCTTCGAGTTCTCGTTGCGGGCCTGGCCTAGCATGTTCATGATGATCGAGTCCGCGCGCCGCGTGTTCTTAACGATGAAATGACTCAGGCGCTGGAGCTCCGCTGCGAGCTCCTGGTTGTCGAGCTGTGTGAGCTTGCGATCGATACTCAGCGCCGAGTTAAGGATGATGTTCAGTGGATTCTTGATCTCGTGGGCGATCCCGGCGGTCAAGAGGCCCAGCGACGCGAGCTTCTCCTTCAGGACCATCACCGTCTGAAGGCGCTTCTGCTCGAGGATCTGGAACTGGAGTTCTTTTGTCTTCGAGGCGACTTGCTCGGAAAGCTTTTCGTTGAAGCGCCGGCGCGACTGGATGCGGATCGCCTGCAGAAAGATCACCAGCAGCGCCACACCCAAAAGGCCCCCGAGCGCCCACACCACAACAGAGTACTTGTTCGGCGGCCGATCAATGATGATGGCCTCCGGAGGAAGGAGACGCAGATCGACCCCGAAGCGCTGGAGCACGTTGTAGTCAAACATCACAATGGTCTCACCCGCAGGGACGATCGCCGGAGGGTCGTCACTTCCGAGCATGTAGCTCACAAGCTTGAGGGCCGCGGATTCTCCATGAAGGCGCGGATCCTTCATGAACCCACCGATCACACCATGCCCCATGCGCAGGCTACTCTCCGAGTACACGGGAATTCGCGCCAGCTGGGTGATCGTCTCGGTGTTCTTGATGTTGTCGAGCACCACCCCATCCTTATCTTCTCCGATAACGTTGAGCTGGATGAAACCGTCACGCAGCTCAGAGACTCGCTGGTAGAGTTCGCGGTGACTCATGTCCCGGAGCGATAGGTAGACCACATTCATATCAGGGACGAGTCGCGTGAACTCCTGGCGCCAATGGGCTTCCTGCGCGATCCCCGTCGTCGAAGCATCCGAAATAAAATAGACGGTACTGGTCTGATGGAGTTTGCGCCCAAGGTGCAAGTTCTTCACGATGGGCATGTACTCCATCACGCCGCGAACAATTCCTGGATGAGTTTTTAGCGCCGCCAGATCTAAGGTACCTTTTCCACTGAAGAAGAGCGTCGATCCCTGAAACAGGCGATCGTAGTACTTGAGGTAGAAGTTAAAGGCGTCGTCGTCGGTGGTGAGGACCGCCTTAAACTTGTGCCGCCCGTGCTTCGCCTCTAGGATCTTGGCCATCGCCTCGAAGTCCGAGGCCTTCCGGTAGTGCTGAGCATCGAGGAACTCCGCGTAGACATGCAGCTCCGGCGGGAGTCGCTCAAGGCCCTTCATGATGCCGTCGTTCATGCGCAGGGTCCAGCCGTAGGTCATGTCGTAGGAATGCAGGACAAGGATCGACTTCGCTGAGGCCTGGGCCCAGTTCGTCACGAAGAGAAAAAACAACCCTACAAAGAAGCGTAGCATGTGCTCTTATTCTCAACCAAAGTTGAGAATTTCGTCAGATAATTTTTCTAAAGCTGGGTTTTTATCCGACGCAATCACTTTCGTTCGGAGACGAACTTCAGGCGCCGGTAGACGAGAGCGCGGTTAAATGCTGGCATTTCGTAGTCTCGCACCAGTTCAAAGCCATTTTTGACCATCGCACGGTCTACGTCTTCGAACGCACGAATGCCACTTTGGGGATCGAAGGCCTTGAGCGATTCATCGAACTCAGCGTTCGAGGGGGACGTGAACGCACCACCGTATTTAAAAGGCCCGTAGATAACGACTCGTGAACCTTCTCGCAGGCGATTGCCGAGGAGCTTAAACAGCGCCTTGCACTCCTTCCAGCTCATGATGTGCAGAGTATTGGCGGTGTAGACCACGTCGAACTTGAGCTTGGGAAAATCATCGGTCGAAACGTCCAGACGCACCGGCCGCTCGACGTTGACGGTGCGCGATTCCTTGATCCATTGGGAGATGGCGGCGAGCTGCGGCGTCTTGTCCGTCGGATGCCAAACCAGGCGCGGAAACTCCGGGGCGAAATACACAGCGTGCTGACCCGTGCCGGCGCCGATCTCCAGGAGCCGCAGGTCCTGGGGGGTAATCACGTCTTTTAGGACAGCAAGGATTGGCGCACGGTTTCTTTCGCAGGCCTCGGAAAAGCGAATGCTCATGGCCGCATCTTAAGCGCAGCACGAAAGAAAGGCCATGCAAATACGAAACTCCGGTGTAGGCTAGTGAAGATGATTAAAGTTAAACCGCTCCTTCGAGGCCACTTCCACCAGGCCATGTTTTTTGTGGCCCTCGGCGCTCTTCTTCCCCTCTTCTATCGCTGCCAAACGACTCTCGAGCGCATCGCCATTGGTGTCTACGCGGTCTGCACCCTTGCGATGTTCGGTATCAGTAGTCTGTATCACCGCGTGACCTGGTCGCCGGAGCGGCGAGCGCTGTGGAAGAAGTTCGATCACTCTGGAATCTACCTCATGATCGCCGGTTCGTTTACGCCCATCGTACTGCTCGGGCTGCGAGGGGACACGGGCCATCGCCTGCTACTGATCGTCTGGTGCATCTGCCTCGTCGGCATCATCAAATCCCTTGTGGTCTCGAAGCTTCCGAAGGCGGTGAGTGCGATCCTCTACATGCTCATGGGATACCTGATTCTTCCCTACCTCTCCGAACTGTTCCAGACCATGGGGCCAACCCAGACCTGGCTCATCATCTCCGGGGGACTCGTGTACTCGACCGGAGCTTTCTTCTATGCCCTAAAGCGGCCAGTCTTAAATCCAAAAATTTTTAGCTACCATGAGATCTTTCACGTCTTCGTGAACATTGGTGCGGCACTGCACTTCATGGCCATCAACGCCCTTATTCCCTAGAGTACCTCACCCATGACCACACTCCCGACGATCACTCCGGAAGAGATCAACGCCCTCCCCTCGATGGACTTCGAAGGAGAAATCCACGTCATCGCGAAGCCGCACCAGGCGCGTCTGGCGGTTGCGGAACTGATGAAGGAAAAAGTCTTGGGTTTTGATACGGAAACGCGCCCGAGCTTTACCAAGGGCGAATTCTACCACGTGTCACTGTTGCAGTTAGCAACTAAGGAAAAGGCGTTTCTGTTCCGCCTCTGTGTTTCAGATCTTATGCCCGAGGTGATTCCGATACTCGCCAACCCCGACATCCTCAAGGTGGGAGTGGCCACTCGCGATGACGTGAAGGCCCTGGTTAAACTCTCCCCCTTCGAGCCGGCGGGCTTTTTTGATATCGCGCAAAAGCTTGCGGTAGGTAACCGCACACCAGGACTTCGGACACTGGTGGCGGAACACCTCGGATTGCGTCTCACCAAAGCCGCCAAGACCACCAACTGGGCGGCGAACTACTTAAGTCCCGCCCAGCTCGCTTACGCCGCTAAAGACGCGGTGGCGGGAATTCTCCTCTACGAAAAACTCTCGCCCAGCTGGTCTTAGAGCGCTGGGTAGTCGGTGTAGCCCTCAGCTCCGGGGGCGTAGAGCGTCTGGTAATTGACCTCGTTCAGAGGACGATTCTCAAGCAGGCGCGCCGGCAGGTCAGGGTTTGCGATGAACGGAAGTCCGAACGACACCGCGTCCGCGTCACCGGCCTCGATCACGGCCGCCGCGGTCTCACGCGTGAATTTTTCGTTCGCGATGTAGCCGCCGGAGAAAAGACGCTTGAGCTTCGGTCCTAGGGAATCGGGCCCCTGGTACTCGCGAGCGAAAACGAAAGCAAGCTTGCGCTTTGAAAGCTCGCTGACAAGATACGTAAAGAGCGCCTCGCGGTTTGGGTCACTCAAGTCATGCGAGTCCGAGCGCGGAGAAATGTGGTAGCCCACGCGCTCTGGCCCCCAGACGCTCACAACGGCGTCTGTCACCTCGAGGGCCAAACGCACGCGGTTTTCGATGCTGCCGCCGTACTGATCCGTGCGGTGGTTGGTGCTTTCATGCATGAACTGTTCGAGGAGGTAACCATTCGCACCGTGAACCTCGACGCCATCGAAGCCCGCGCGCTTAGCGTTCTCGGCGCCTCTTCGATAGGCCTCGACGATTCCCGGGATCTCCTCGGTCTTGAGCGCACGAGGTGTGACGTAAGGCTTCTCTGGACGAACGAGACTCACGTGACCTGCCGGTGCGATGGCGGAGGGGGCCACCGGCAGCTCACCATTCAGGAACATGGGATCCGAAATCCGGCCTACGTGCCAGAGCTGGAGCACCATCAGGCCTCCCTTGGCATGAACGGCGTCGGTGATTTTCTTCCACCCCTGAGTCTGCGCCTCGGACCAGATGCCTGGCGTATTGGCGTAGCCCACGCCCATGGGATCCACCGAGGTG
>JBKHVY010000050.1:0-13151 GCA_046569805.1 Bacteriovoracia bacterium
TACTGAGACGGCTGCGGCACTGGCCGTCGCGACCAGAAAGAGACTCAAGAGACTTAAGATTATAAAGTGCCAGCACCTCACAGCTGCACCTCTTCCACGCGACCATCGACGATGAAACTCACGGAGTTGTGCTGCAAGATCTCGTTGATCTTCGCCGCCATCTGGGGCGACGGAGCTACGAGGAAATTATCGTCAAGAGGGAGACGTGCACGGCCCTCGAGGGATTCGAACACAAAGTGAATCGGAACAGTCCCACGGTAACTCAGAAGGATCTGCCGCACACGCGTGAGCGAATGCGGATTCAGGCGCTCCATGGGAAGGTTCACGCGCACCGCGGTCACGCGGTCGTCGGAGGCTTCCTTCAGCGGGGTGATCTTGTCCGGGAAGAACTTCTTGGGATCTTCGGAGAGGCTCGCTTGGCCGCTCATCAAAACAGGCTCATCACTCGTGAGGAGTTCCTGGAACTCCGCGTAGATCCTTGGGAATATAAGGCACTCGATTTTACCGGTGAGGTCCTCGAGAGTGAGGAATGCCATCTTATCACCTTTCTTCGTGATGATGGGCTTGAGGCCCGTGATGAGGCCCCCGAGGACCATGGGCCTGCGGCTCGGATCGGCGTCCTGACCTCTGGGATTAAAGCCCTCCGGTCGGTTCACCATCGGCAGCGCCTGAACGTCAGCGATCGGCATGCTCGCGAGTTTCGTAAGAATATCTTGGTAACGATTGAGCGGATGTCCTGAGATGTAGATCCCTAGGAGCTCGGCTTCGGTCGAGAGGCGCTCCTTCTCGGTGAATTCCTCTGTCTCGTGGATCTGGAGCGCTTCCTCCGCCGACTCTGTGGCAGCGCCCCCCAGGTCGAAGAGGTTCGTCTGGCCCATGCTCTTCTCTTCCTGCTTTCGTGCGCCGTAGGTGGAGATGAGTTCGAGGTTCTCGAGAAGTGTCTTGCGGTTGTACTTTTCCACCGAGTCGAAGGCACCGACCTTCACAAGCGACTCCATCACGCGCGAGTTCACTTCTTTCGGATTCACGCGCTCGCAGAAGTCGATGAGACCCTTGAGCGGACCATTGACTTCGCGCTCTTTGATGATCGCGGCAACGGCACCTTCACCGACGTTCTTGATCGCTCCCATCCCGAAGCGAATGGTGTTTCCGACGACGTTAAAGAGCCAGAGCGACTCGTTCACATCCGGAGGCAAGATGTCGATGCCGTGCTCGCGTGCGTCTTGCGCGTACATGGTAACCTTGTCCATGTTGCTGATCTCGGTGCCCAGCAGTGCAGCGTAGAAGGCGGCCGGGTAGTAGTGCTTCAGGAACGCCGTCTGGTACGCGATCACCGCGTAGGCAACGGCGTGAGACTTGTTGAACCCGTACTCGGCGAACTTCGCCATCAGGTCGAAGAGGTAGATGCTTTTGTCGACGTCGAAGCCCCGCTCGCGCGCGCCCTCGACGAAGATCTTCTTGTACTTCTCCATTTCTTCCGGCTTCTTCTTCCCCATCGCGCGGCGGAGCATGTCCGCCTGGCCCAGAGAGAAACCAGCGATGGTCCGGGCGATGTTCATCACCTGTTCCTGGTACACGATAATCCCGTAGGTATCTTTTAGCACCGGCCGGAGCTCTTCGAAGAGGTACGTCTCGGGCTTGCGGCCGTGCTTGATCTCAACGAATTCGTCGTGCATGCCAGACCCCATGGGGCCCGGACGATAGAGCGCATTGATCGCAGTGATGTCGTCGATGGAGTCGGGCTTAATGCGCTTACACAAATCTTTCATGCCCGAGGATTCGAGCTGGAAGACGCCGGTGGTATCACCGTCGCCGACAAGTGCGAACACCGCCTGGTCGGTCATGGAGATGTCTTCGATGTTGAAGTTCTTATCGTGGTCCCGGCGGATGAACTTCACGGCGTTATCAATCACCGTCAGCGTTTTAAGTCCCAAGAAGTCGAACTTCACGAGACCAATTTTTTCCGAGAAGTCTTTATCGAACTGCACCACTTGCTCGCCCTCGCGGCCCTTGTACAGTGGGCAGTAAGTCACGAGCGGTTCGTTGGTGATGATCACTCCGGCGGCGTGGATCGAGGCGTGGCGGTAGAGCCCCTCAAGTTTCTTGGAGATCTGTAGAACACGACGGATCTTCGGATCGTTATCCTCCAGCTCTTTGAGCTTCGGTTCCTTGTCGATCGCATCCTGGAGCTCGATGCCGAGCTCGTCGGGGATGAGCTTTGCCAGGGCGTCGGCTTCTGCGTACGGAAGCGCGAAGACGCGGGCGACGTCGCGGATCACGGCCTTCGCCTGAAGCTTTCCGAACGTGATGATCTGGCCCACGCGCTCTTCGCCGTATTTTTTCGTTACGTAAGCAATCACCTCCTGGCGCCGGTCCTGACAGAAGTCGACGTCGAAGTCCGGCATCGAAATTCGCTCGGGATTAATGAAGCGCTCGAAGAGGAGGTTATACGGAAGCGGATCGATGTTGGTGATGTCGAGGCTGTAGGCGACGAGAGAACCGGCACCGGAGCCGCGGCCCGGGCCCACGGGAATGTCGTGCTCCTTGGCCCAGCGAATGAAGTCCGAAACGATGAGGAAGTAGCCCGTGAACCCCATCTGCTTGATGAGACCCACCTCTTCATTGAGGCGGTCGATGTAGCGCGGACGCAGCTCCGTGGCCCAATTTTCTTTCTGCACCAGTTCACGGAAATGCGGACCAGCGAAGCGGTTCTCGAGGCCCTCGATCGCAGCACGGGCAAAGAACTCTTCTTCGGTCTCACTGGTCGGAATGTCGAACTTCGGCAAGTGGTAAATCTGCTTGCCCTTCTCGTCCTGCCACGTGAGCTCGAGGTTGCAATCATCGGCGATCTTGAGCGTGTTGTCACAGGCCTCTTTGATGTAGCTGAACGCCTCGCGCATCTGCTGTGGTGTTTTGAAGAAGAATTCCGTAGTCGTGAGCTTCATGCGCTTTTCATCTTCGAAGGTCTTACCCGTCTGGATGCACATGAGAACTTCCTGCGCGGAAGCATCGTCGCGGTCGATGTAGTGGCAATCGTTCGTCGCCACGAGTTTGATGTTGTTTTCTTTCGCGAAAGCCACGATCTTACGGTTAACGTCGACCTGCTCAGGGATACCGTTCTCCTGAATCTCTAGGTAGAAGTCGTCACCGAAGATATCTTTGAACTTCATGGCCGCTGCGTAGGCGCGGTCATCTTGGCCCGTGAAGAGGTTGAAGCCGACCTCACCTTTGAGACATGCTGAAGTGGCAATCAGGCCTTCCGAATACTCTTTGAGGAGATCCACATCGGCGCGGGGTTTGTAGTAGAACCCCTCCTGGTAGGCCTTCGTCAGGAGCTTACACAGGTTGCGGTATCCGGTGATGTTCTTGCACAGAAGAATGAGGTGGTGGATCTGGTGCTTCGCCTCGGTTTCATCTTGTGAGTCGAGAGTCTTCGAGTTCTTCGGAGGTCTACGGTCGAAGCGCGAGCCAGGAGTAAAGTAGATCTCTGAGCCCAGAATCGGCTTGATCCCCGCTTGCAGCGCACGCGTATAGAAATCGATCGCACCGAACATGTTCCCATGGTCGGTACTGGCTATCGCCGGCACTCCGATCTCTTTGGCCTTCTTAAACAGATCGTCCAAGCGGATGGCCCCGTCGAGGAGACTGTACTGGGTATGAAGATGCAGGTGGACGAAACTCTCAGGATGAGTGGTCTGGAACTGGCTTCCGACGAACGGATTCTTCATGGGTGACTCTCTCGCAAACGTGAAGCCATCCTGGCCTATGTGTGTGTTTGCACAGAATGACATTTTTGGTGTTTTCTGACAAAAAAGGCCTCCGTCCCAAGTCAGAGTAAACCCGTAAAACGCTTAGCGTTATTTAGTTAATAAAATATGACTTTTCAGAGAGGCTTTTTTTAGCGACACATGAGGCATCTTTTTAAGGACAAAGCACTATGAGTGAACTCAGTTTTTACGACCAACAACAGGCGCAGGCGCTCGTCGAGTGCATTGGATTTTTATCGCAAAAAGGCTGGTCCCCTGCCACTTCGACGAACTATTCCATTCGCCTCGATTCTCCCGAGGAACTCCTGATCTCACGCTCCGGAGTGGATAAGGCACAGTTCCGATCGACGGACTTGATCGTCATCGATCTTTCCGGAAACCTCAAGGCGCCGGCACCGGGCCTCAAGTCATCGGCAGAAACGGAAATCCATACCGCCCTTTACCGCCGCTTTCCCGAGGCTCGCTGCGTCCTTCACACGCACTCCCTACTTGGCACTTGGCTTAGTCAGAAAAACCTCGCAGCAGGGCACCTGAGTTTCAGCGGTTGGGAGATTCAAAAAGGCCTTACTGGAATCACGACTCACACAGGAACGGTTCGCCTCCCCATCGTCCCGAACGACCAAGACATGGCGAACATTCTCCAAGCGATGGAGCCGCACTGGGCGACGAGGCCTCACGGTTTTCTTATCGCAGGCCACGGTCTCTACACCTGGGGCAAGGACGTGGCCGAGGCCAAGCGCCACATCGAAACTTACGAATTCTTGTTTGAACTTCATCGTCTAGGAGCATAAGCATGGCCATCCTCAAGCTACTCGATCAGCGCAAGACCATCACCGACGTCTCTGCCATCAAGGCGTTCATGAACTCCCAGGGAATTATCTTTGAGCAGTGGCAAGCCCAGGCCCCGCTTCACAACGACGACTCACAGGACACGATCCTCGCGGCCTACGCCCACGAGCTCGGGCCTTATATGCAAAAGCACGGCTACTTGAGTGCGGACGTCATCAACGTCCATTCGGCGACCCCCAACATTGAAGAGCTGCGCAAAAAGTTTCTCTCCGAGCACACCCACTCGGAAGACGAGGTGCGCTTCTTCGTTGATGGCGAGGGCGAGTTCTTCTTTAACCACGGCGAGGTTTTTTCACTCATCTGCCAGGCAGGAGATTTCATCTCTGTGCCGAAGGGTTACACCCACTGGTTCGACCTCGCTCCGAAGTACCACGTGAAGGCAATCCGTGTGTTTCAAACGAAAGAAGGCTGGGTCGCAAACTACACCAACTCCGGCATCGAAAAGAAGTACCTCGCATGAAAACGCTCCTCTTCGACATCGAAGGCACGACGACGGACATTGCGTTTGTGCACAAGACCCTCTTCCCCTATTCGCTTGAGCGCATCGAAGACTACGTGCGCGCCCACTCGCAGCACCCGGCGGTCGAGGAAGTGCGCGCTGTCCTTCTGCAAGAGCGTGGTCTCTCGGCGTCTCTCAGTGACGTGATCGAGGCGCTGAAGCTCTGGATCCGCACCGATCGCAAGATCCGCGCCCTCAAGACTCTCCAAGGGGAGATTTGGCTCGCGGGCTACCAGTCCGGCGCCTTCACGGGCCACGTGTACGCAGACGTTCCGGAGGCCTGGACGAAGTGGAAAGCCGCGGGCCATCAGCTCGCGATTTACTCCTCTGGTTCAGTCCCGGCGCAGAAACTTATCTTCGGCTATTCGAGCGCCGGCGACCTCACGGGCCTTCTGTCGCACTACTTCGACACGACGGTCGGCGGCAAGCGCGAGGTGGCGAGCTACCTGAAGATCAAAGAGCACTTAGGTGCGGAAGTAACCTTCTTCTCCGATATCCCCGAGGAACTCCAAGCGGCGCAAGCCGCGGGCATTGACGTCGTTCAAGTCTGTCGCGATGGAATTCTTCCTAGTCCCTTCCGCGTGATCTCGAACTTCCTCGAGTACACAGCATGATGCTCCTCTGGACCGTTGCTCTCACGCACCTTGTGGCACTCATGTCGCCCGGTCCAGACTTCGTCCTCGTCGTCCGTAACGCTCTCGGAAAATCGCGCCGCGATGGGTACATGACAGCTCTGGGATTTGCCGCGGGCGTGGCCGTGCACCTGACGTGGGGTATCCTTGGTCTTGGGTTGCTCATGACAGAGTTGCCGTGGCTGCAGACGTTACTGCAGTACGTGGGTGCCGGGTACCTCGCCTACATTGGCCTGAAGTCCTGGAACGCAGGACAATTTCAGATCGCAGCTTCCACCGAAGCGAAGCGCTCGAACTACATGACTTCGTTCCGTGAAGGCTTCATCACGAATCTCCTGAACGTAAAGGCCATGCTCTTTTTTATTAGCCTCATCGTGAACGTGCTCACACCGGAGGTCACCGTTTCGGTTCGCATCAGTGCTGCGCTCCTGATGGTCACCCTCACCGCCCTATGGTTCATATTGGTTTCACGCTTCCTCACGATTTCGTCGATCCAGAGAGCCTTTCTTGCCGCTCAACGCCCCATCGAAAAGCTCCTCGCACTCATTCTCTGGGCCTTAGCGCTTAAGCTGAGTGGAATACTCGAGGTCATAGCTCGCCTCTTGGCGTGACTCCCGCTTGCGCCTACAATTGAGAAACAACGCGAGGAGCTTCCTATGACCTTTGGTACTGAGTTCGTTTCTGTCGGCATGTCGGTGCCTGATCGAGTCATCACTAACGATGACCTTTCGAAGCTCATGGACACCAACGACGAGTGGATCACCCAACGCTCAGGGATCAAGGAGCGACGCTGGGTCGATGCTGCGACAACAACGAGTGACCTCGGCTTACGGGCCTCCCTCGACGCCATCGCGGCGGCAGGTATCGCCAAGGAAGAGATTGATCTCATCATCGTCGCCACCATTTCACCCGACCATGACTTCCCGGGCACCAGCTGCTTTCTGCAACGGAAGCTCGGCCTTTCCGGGTGCGCTGTGCTCGACATCCGCCAGGCGTGCAGCGGCTTTATCTACGGCATGTCCATCGCAGATCAATTCATTCGCACCGGGATGTATAAGACAGTGCTCCTGGTCGGAGCCGAGGTCCACTCGAAGGGTCTGGACGTCTCCACACAAGGTCGTGACGTATCGGTTCTGTTCGGTGACGGGGCCGGAGCGGTGATTCTTCGGCGTACGTCGGAAAGTAACCCGAACCGAATCTTGAGCACTCACCTTCACGCGGACGGAGCGTTTGCCGAGGACCTCTGGATGCCGGGCCCGGGCATGAATCTCGGGGCCAAGCGTGTTTCTACAGAGATGATCGCCGAGGGACTGTGCTTTGCGAAGATGAATGGAAAGAAGGTCTTCGCAAACGCGATCCGCCGCATGGCCGAGGTGCTCCACGAGGGCCTCGCGCACAACGGTGTGAGCATCGCGGACATTGACCTTTTTCTTTTTCACCAGGCGAACCTTCGGATCAATGAAATGCTCGCCCAGGAACTAAAGATTCCCGCAGACAAGGTCTTCAATACGATCCAAAAGTTCGGTAACACCACGGCCGCGACGATTCCCATCGGCATGGCCTGTGCTCAGGAAGCCGGGAAGCTTAAGAAAGGGATGCTGGTGGCGAGCGCGGCCTTTGGTTCCGGTTTCGCGTGGGGCAGCTCCGTCTACCGCTGGTAGCTAGAAGCGCCAGAAGAAGTCGAAAACCAGGTAGTAACCGTCTTTCTTGAACTCCACTTCACTCACGTCACTCGTGCCGAGTCCAAGGTTTAGGTGAAACGAGTCCCAGATCCACATGTGACTGATGGTCCCACCGACGGTCTGCGTGTCAAAGTTAAACAAGGGACCAAACAGTAAGCGATCCCAGTCGTCAGTCACGTATTCGTAGATGGTCCGAATATCGGAGGCCGGAAAAAGATTGAGCTTGGCGACTTCCGGATTATCTTCCTCGATCCCCTCGACTCGGACGTTGACGACAAGGTGCGATTGGAACTTTTCGTTGGATGGCAGTGTGAGCACGAGACCAGACAGAACGGCCCAGTCCGATTTGTTGACCTGGCGACTGACGAGCCCGTTAAAGGTCAGCTTGCCCCACTGGTTGTTCATAAGCTTCAGCTTACCGCCAATATTAGCGAAGCCGTCGAGGTAGAGACCCGTCAGAACCTTTACCGTGAAGCGATCCGAAAGCCCGTACTGAACTTGCGGAATCGATGCAAGCCATTCGTTCTTCGCAAGCGTGTGTCCGTCGGAGTTAAAGACACCGAGATACGGAAGCTCTTTATACTTCGCGGGAATCGCATCATCTTCACCGAGCATAAGACTGATGTGGCCCGTGAGATGATAGCGCTCAAGTGCGTCATGGGTTAAGCGCTCAACCGCATCACCAGGGAGCACCAAACGGTTCCCGATTATCTCACGGATACTCACCGCTGCAATCGGTGGCAAGCTCGCTTCATCGACACTCGTCACAACTCCGATCGCCGCCATTTCTTTGGTTGACTTGGAGATGACGACGATACGATCGCCAACAACAAAGCGGTGTTCCGGATCGAGTCGCACAAGGAGCGTGCGAGGATCGAGGTAGGCGTCGACCTGGTGGAACCCCAGGGCGGTGAAGATAGAAAAAAGAAGTCCAATTCCCAGCATTATCTTTTCGGCGGCTTCACAGGACAGTGGGCCTTCACCTCGACACAGGCGCGGCTATAGATGATGGTCGTCCACCACTGTTGCGTGATGCGAGTATCAACCAGCCACTCTGATCCGGGGCACAGGACCTGCACCAGGGCCGGGAGGTAGCGGTCTTTCTCCTTCTCTGCATTATTAAAAAAGAGCCACTGGTCGAAGCACTCCTCAACGTCGTCGGCGTGCGACTTGGCCATCACGGGAGCCACGGGACGGGCCTCCGGGTTTTCGCGGAACTGAAGCTTGTTGATGACGTCGTAGTCCGTATATTTGCGCGTACAGGAAACGACCACTAATAAGATTAAGAACAGGTAACTTTTCATTCAGTTTCTCCCCATGACACAATCACCGGAGCATAACACTGGCCAAGGCTTTTGACAGATGAAAATTATCGCCGTGATCGATCCCTTCATTCAGACTCCAGCGCTGCATTGCCACAACCGTCTTGTGCGGGAACTTCCGGCAAAGCTCCTCTATCACCAGCCGCAGCTCATGGCCCTCAGCACTCTCGAGAAAAATCACGCCGATGGCTACATCGTCCTCGGCAGCGCATCTCATGTCACGCTGCCCTTACCCTGGCACGCACCGCTGGCGGACTTCCTGGTCAGCGAACTCCAGCGCCAAAAACCAGTGCTCGGGATCTGCTTTGGCCACCAGCTCCTGGGGCAGAAATTCGGTGGAGTGGTGGACTACTTCGAGTCCGAGGACGTGAAGCTCACCGGTGCGCGCGAGGTCGAGCTCACGCAAGACCTCTATGGCCTCGCGAAGGGAGAAAAATTGCGGCTCGCCGTGAGCCACAAGCAAGTCGTAAAAACCCTTTCTCCGGAGCTCGAAGAAGTTGGCCGGGGCCTCGGGAACGATTTGATTCGGCACCGCATGCTTCCCTTCCTTGGTACCCAGGCCCACGCCGAGGCCTCGCTCGACTTCTGTTCGCGCGAGTCTATGCTCCTAGGCCCCGAGGCGATCACGCAGGTCCAGCGCGATGGCATGCGGCTCGTGACGTCGTTCTTCCGGCACCATGGCCTCCTCGCCGGGTCCACCGTATGAGCCTACTCCTGGGTCTTGTGACGTGTGTGATGTTCCTGTGGCCCGCGGCGCCCCGGCCGCTACCGGGTGTGCGGCTCGAGTGCCCGGCGACGACGCCGGCGCAGGAGGTTTGTGTGTTCACCAACGCCACGCAGATCGTGGCGATCAATCCCACGGACGCGGCGGTGAAGGTCGTGATTCAGATCCAGCGCATCGAGAACGTCGAACTCACGTACCGCTATCCCTTCGTGGAAGTGCTCCCCCCACACTCGAGCCGAGTCCTCATCACCTACCGCATCTCGAAGTCCGAGTCGCCCTTCGCGCTCGACTACGACTGGGGCTGGGCGCTCACGCGCTAGCGCGCTACTCCCACTCGATGGTGCCCGGGGGCTTGGGCGTGAGGTCGTAGACGACGCGCGTGACGCCCGGGACTTCGTTGCAGATGCGGCTCGAGATCTTCGCGAGCACACTCCAGGGCATCTCCGTCACCGTCGCCGTCATGCCGTCCTGCGAGTTCACTAAGCGCAGCGCGATCACTTCTTCGTACACACGGCCATCGCCCTTCACGCCGACGGTCTTCACCGGAAGGAGTACCGTGAACGCCTGCCAGGTCGAGCTGTAGAGCTGGTGGCTTTTGAGTTCTTCGAAAAGAATCTGATCCGATTGCTGAACCTTGCGAACACTCACCTCGTCGACGGCACCGAGCACGCGCACGCCGATGCCGGGCCCGGGGAACGGATGACGCCAGACCCAGTCGTGCGCCAGGCCCAGCTCCTCACCCATGGCCCTGACCTCGTCTTTAAAGAGGAACCGAAGTGGCTCAAGTAGTTTGAGCTTCATGCGTTCGGGCAGGCCTCCGACGTTGTGATGGCTCTTGATGGTCGAAGACTTTCCGCCCTTCTTGTGCGGCGAAAGCGATTCGATGACGTCCGGGTAAAGTGTTCCCTGAAGGAGATGATCGAAGTGGATCCCGTGGGACTCGGCGTAGTTTGAAACTTGCTTCTCGAAGATGTCGATGAAGGTCTTTCCGATGATCTTGCGCTTCGCTTCGGGGTCGCTCACTCCCGCGAGGTTCCCGAGGAACTCCGCGCGGGCGTCGATGACCTCGATCTTGAGCGGTGTTTTTTCTTTGAGGAGTTTTATGTGGTGCAGGTCCTGGGGCCTCAGGAGTCCGTTGTCTACGAAGAAACAGTAGAGGTCTGCACCGATCACTTGGTGCGTGAGGATGGCAGCAACCAGCGAGTCGACCCCGCCGGAGAAGGCACAGAGAACCTTCTGACCTTTAACTTTGGCGACTTCATCCAAGCAGCCCTGGAGCATCGCCTTGCCGTTCCAGTCTTCCGAGAGCCGCGCGACCTGCACTAGGAAGTAGTGTAGAATCTCTTTGCCGTGAACTGTGTGCTGAACTTCCGGGTGGAACTGGAGCCCCAGGATTGGGCGGGTCTGATGCTGAATCCCGGCCGTTAGGCCATTGTGGCTTTCGAGGATTTTAGTGAAGTCCTTTGGTGTGATGGCGACGTGGTCACTGTGGCTCATCCACACGTCATGGCTCGCGGGACACCCCGGAACCTGGAACCCGTTTGTTCCGTGGATCGTCGCTGGGCCGTACTCTCCCTGGACTCCCTTCTCGACCTTGCCGCCGAAGTGCTGTCCCAGGATCTGCATCCCGTAGCACACACCGAGGATCGGGAGCTTCGGATCTGCAAAGAACGGCGCGTAATCGGTGCGATCTTCGAACACGCTCTGCGGCCCACCGGAAAGCACGAGCGCCCGAGGCTTCGCCGTTTTCAGACGCTCGAGAGATTCCTCGAGCGTCATGATCTCGCTGGCGAAGCCGAGCTCACGCATCTTACGCGTGATCAGCTGAGTGTACTGAGATCCAAAATCAACAATCCAAACGGACATACTGTTCCTTACGACTGGCGGTAGTTGGGAGCTTCTTTTGTGATGGTGACGTCGTGCGGATGACTCTCCTTTAGAGAAGCGCCCGTGATGCGCAGGAAGCGCGCCTTCTCGCGCAGCTCTTTGATGTCCTTGGCGCCAACGTAGCCCATGCCCGCACGAATACCGCCAGCAAGTTGAAACAAGTTCTGTGACAGAGGGCCTCGGTACGGAACTTGCCCCTCGATGCCCTCGGGCACAAGCTTCGAAACCTCTTCAACCGCTCCCTGACCATAGCGGTCCTTGGATCCTCGCTCCATCGCTCCCATCGACCCCATGCCGCGGTAGATCTTATAGGCGCGGCCCTGGTACAGCACCATCTCACCGGGCGCCTCATCGGTGCCCGCAAAGAGCGAACCGATCATCACGCAGCCGGCGCCGCTCGCAAGGGCCTTAACGATGTCTCCCGAGTACTTAATACCGCCATCGGCGATGAAGGGCACACCTGCCTTCTCACAAACTTCGCGCGAATCGAGTAGGGCCTGCATCTGAGGGACGCCGATGCCTGCAATCACGCGCGTCGTGCAAATCGATCCGGGTCCGATACCGATCTTGATCCCATCGACTCCGGCGCGAATCAAGTCCTCACACGCACGGGCCGTGGCCACGTTTCCGGCGACGACGTCAACCTTAGCTCCTAAAGCCTTCACCTGTTTCACCATCTCGATGACGCCCTTGGAGTGGCCGTGAGCTGTGTCGATCACCAAGGCATCTACGCCGGCCTTGATGAGGAGCTCGGCGCGCTTGAGTTCTTTGTCACCGACGCCGATCGCCGCAGCGACGCGCAGGCGCCCCAATGGATCTTTGTTCGAGTTCGGATACTGGATGGTCTTCTCGATATCACTGATCGTGATGAGGCCCTTGAGCACTCCCGCGCCGTCGACCACCGGGAGCTTCTCGATCCGATGCTTCTGAAGAATTTCTTTCGCGCTCTCGAAGCTGATGCCCTCGGGAGCGGTCACAATGTTTTCTGCGGTCATGACGTCTCGGACTTTCTTCGAGGCATCGGTCTGGAAGCGCAGGTCCCGGTTGGTGATCATCCCCACCAGGCGCCGCCCCTGATCGACAACGGGGAAGCCACTGATCTTGTATTTCTTCATCATCTCAAACACCGTGGAGAGCGTCTGCTCCGGCGCAGCGGTGAACGGATCGACTACCATGCCCGACTCGTACTTCTTCACTTTCTCCACTTCGAAGGCCTGCTCCTCGGGCCTGAGGTTCTTGTGGATAACGCCGATGCCACCTTCCTGCGCCATCACGATCGCCGTGCGCGACTCCGTTACCGTGTCCATCGCAGACGATGCGATCGGAAGATTCACCGAGATGTTTTTCGAGAAGCGAGACTTGAGTTCGACGTCGGAGGGAAGAGTCTCCGAATACCCTGGGACCAGAAGGACATCGTCGTAGGTCAGAGCATCGGTTTGAGAATAGAACATGGGCATATCCTTTGATGTGATATGCCTTCAAGTTATGGCCACTCCTCCCCCGAATAGCAAGGGAAAGGGCGTCGATGCCCTAGATCCGGAGCACGTACCCTAAATTTTTCAGGGTTTTCACGTGGTTCGAGAAGGGCTTCAACTTGCGCCGCAGGTTCGAGAAGTGCGTGTCGAGGTTATTGACCTCCACGTGCACATCCTTCCACAGCATCATCAGCAGATCGTCCTTATGGATAACACGGTTCGGATTCTGGGCCAGAACGAGAAGCAGCTGGTATTCCTTGGGCGTCAGCTTCACGGGCTGACCCGCTTGGATGACCTGATGGGCATCGAGGTCG
>JBKHVY010000051.1:0-12765 GCA_046569805.1 Bacteriovoracia bacterium
TGAAAAGACCTGTCTCACGCAGACAGGTGATTGATTCTTCAGTCTCAGATTTATCTAGCTTCTTAAATAAATAGCTCTTAATCGCGGGATAGGACTGACCCAGACTCACTCCACAGGTATTTGCGACGCCCTCAGGGTTCTCGAGCGGCTCAAAGCTCTGGGCAACAATCACTCCGGTCAGCACTCCGACAAGGCCGTTATCAGCGCGCTCGAGCAACGAAAAACTCTCTACTTCTGCGGGCACCTCACTGGCGCTGACCACCGCAAAGCCTCGCGCAGAACTCATGATGCTCAGCCCCTGCTCACGAGCAACATCTTCCACAACGGCGACAACTCCACTCAGCCAGTTCCACACGTGGCCCGCGACCTTAAGTGGCGCACGCTGTGAATCATGAACGGCTTCGGCGTCACCCACGTTGAGAGAAGCCTGCTTCGACTTGATGGGTTTCTGTAGCGCAAGCGCCGCCGAGGGCGCACGCAGGGGAACTGGTGCCTGGACCACAATCTCACTCAGACGTACTGGGGCCTTCTCTGCAATCATCGGTGCCATCTCACGCCTATCTTCAGTGAGATACAGGCCCCCGAGAATGATGACCAATGTGATGGAAAGAAAAATGCGCCAGTGGGCCATGAGCCTCCCTCGCGTCTAGAATATCATGAGGGTCCCCCAACGAAGAAAGTCGGGAAACTTCTGCCTCTCACTGCTGACGGCAATCGATCTTCGTCTCGAGGACCGCAAGGCGCGCCTTCGCATTCGGCGAGAAAACCACCTCTTCATCCACTCCCACGTCCAGACTAAAGCGCTCGGGAGCAGAGAAGAACTTTACTTCGCCGCTACTCGAAAGAGCGCCTCTGAAGAGGCGTACCAGAAGGCCCGTGTCCGTGCGCTGAGTGAATTGCAGCTCGATACGTCCCTCTCCGGGAACACGTGTATCGTAGAGCTTCGGAACGCGAATGGTTTTAAAGCGCGCCTTATCTCGAAAGCTCGCCTGACACTTGGTCTTAGCGCAGGTGAGATCAAGCTCGAAACTCTCCGCCGCCTGTGTCCCATAGCGCGTGAGGTAGCGGCCAGAGGCCTCGGGCCCGGTGAAGTGAGTCCACTTCTCGAGCGACTTGCTAGGTCTTTTTTCAAAAACCCCGTCGTTCCATCGAGTCACTGTCTGACCCACGACAGATGCCAGAAGAACGCGCTCACCGAACTCGACGCTACAGCGGTAGCTCGCAGCGCGGGCCTCGATGATCATCATGAAAAGAAAAACCAGCATGCTAGAGCTTTTCCTTCAAAAAACTAATTCCTTTGAGCACGGATTCTTGCGAGAACAAGAAAGCGGTCGGATGACCGAAAATTCCGATAAGGTGCAACTTCGCATCGACGCCGTGTGAGCGCAAAAGGTTCTGCATGTGGCTCGACTGCACGGCTTCCACCAGACGATCACTCTCGGCGTGGAACATGAACATCGCCGGCGCCCAGGGGCCCACGTGCGTAGTAGGAGACGCCTCCGCGTACTCCTTTAAGCGCTGATCGCGAAAGCCATCCAGGAGATGGGTAATGATGGGAGAAAACGGATACCACGATAAATCAAAAGGTGTGCCACCGGCGACGATCGCATTGAGTACTGGTTTTTGCGCCTTCTTACCTTCCAGCAACGCCCACTGGGTGATCATGTGACCACCCGCGGAGTAGCCCCAACCGGAGAGCTTCGTCGCATCGAGCTTAAGGGTATGAGCATTCGCTCGGAACCAATCAACTGCTGCCTGAACGTCCTCGATCTGTGCCGGGTAGCGGTGCTTCGGCGCAAACCGGTAGGAAATATTCATCACGACGAAACCGTGACTCGCGACGAGTTCCGCCAGCTTTGACATGTCTTCACGAGAGCGGCCTCCCCAGGAGCCACCATGCACCATGATCACACCCGGGTAGATTTGCTCATCCTGCGGACGATGAATGTCGGCTTCGAGGGCCTCGCCCGCGTGCTCTGCGTACTGGATCGTCTTCACCGAAAGCGGATGGGGTCCCATGTGGGACCCCATCCCGAGAATAAAAATCCAGTGTAAGAAACCGACTCCGCTCATGCGTTGAGTTTTCTCAACACATAGTGGAGGATTCCTGAGTTCTTGTAGTACTCGAGCTCGTTCGCCGTATCGATCCGCGACTGAAACTGCGTCTTCACGACCTCACCATTGGCGCGCTTAATCTCCGCGTGGATAAGGGCCTTTGGCCCCATGCTCGAGATGCCGGTGAGGCTCACGGTTTCCGTGCCATCGAGCTGCAGCGACTTACGGTTCTCGCCGTTCACGAACACCAAAGGAATAACACCCATGCCAATCAAGTTCGAGCGGTGGATGCGCTCAAAGCTCTCAGCGATGACCGCCTTGATGCCCAAAAGACGCGTACCCTTGGCCGCCCAGTCGCGGCTTGAGCCGGTGCCGTATTCTTTGCCCGCAAAGATCACAAGCGGTGTTCCGGTTTTCTTGTACTCCTGGGCCGCTTCGTAGATGGTGGTTTCGGCACCTGTGGTTGCGAGAGTTGTGACTCCCCCTTCCTTACCGGACTTCACCATTTCGTTCTTCAGACGAATGTTCGCAAAAGTTCCGCGAGTCATGACTTCGTCGTGACCACGGCGAGCGCCGTACTGGTTAAAGTCCGCAGGCTTCACACCGCGCTCCACGAGATACTTCCCCGCTGGAGTTTCGGGCTTGAAGGATCCGGCCGGCGAGATGTGGTCGGTCGTGATCGAGTCACCCAAGAGGCCCAACACGCGGGCCCCCGTGATGTCAGTGATCGCCGCCGGCTGCTTCGTCATTCCTACGAAGTACGGTGGATTGTTGATGTAGGTCGATTCTTTATCCCAGGCGAAAGTTTCCCCGGTCGGAGCGTTGATCTTCTGCCAGTGCTCGTCGCCCTTAAACACATCAGAGTAGCGCGACTTGAACATCGCCGGCGTGATGGCCTTCGCCATGGCCTCCGCGACTTCTGCCGAACTTGGCCAGATGTCTTTCAAGAAGACATCGTTCCCGTTCTTGTCCTTACCGATCGCATCGGTCGTGAGGTTCAGTTTCGTACTCCCGGCGATCGCGTAGGCGACGACGAGCGGGGGTGAAGCGAGGTAGTTGGCCTTGGTGTCTGGAGAGACGCGGCCTTCAAAGTTACGGTTGCCGGAGATCACTGAAGAGGCGACGAGGTTGCCGTCCTTGATCGCCTTCGAGAACTGTGGCTTGAGGGGACCAGAGTTTCCGATGCATGATGTGCACCCGTAGCCCACGAGACTAAAACCGACCTGATCGAGCTCCGACTGAAGGCCCGAGGCCTCGAGGTAATCGGTCACAACCTGAGAGCCCGGAGCGAGAGATGTCTTGACCCAAGGCTTAACCTTGAGGCCCAGAGCATTGGCCTTCTTCGCCACAAGTCCTGCACCGATCATGACTGACGGATTAGAGGTATTCGTGCACGAAGTGATGGCGGCGATCATCACGTCACCGTGAGTGATCGTGAAGTTCTCGCCGTCGACGGGTTGCTTCTTGTTCGCGTCATCCGCGGCGACTTTGAAGTCACCGGTGAGGGCAGTGTTGAAGCCGTTGGCAAGATCAGTCAAGGCCACGCGGTCCTGGGGACGCTTGGGGCCTGCGAGACTTGGGACGACGGTGGAGAGATCGAGCTCGAGAGAATCAGTGAAGATCGGATCTTTCGTGTCGTTGCGCCAGAAGCCCTGCTCTTTCGCGTAGGCCTCGACGAGCTGCACACGGGCCTCATCGCGACCGGTGAAGCGCAAGAAGTCGATAGTTTTTTCGTCAACCGGGAAGAAGCCACAGGTCGCACCGTATTCCGGTGCCATGTTAGCGATCGTCGCGCGATCCGCAAGTGAGAGGTCTTTGAGACCTGGGCCGTAGAACTCGACAAACTTATCGACGACGCCTTTCTTGCGGAGCATTTGTGTCACCGTAAGAACGACGTCTGTTGCCGTTACACCTTCTTTCGTTTTGCCGGTGAGCTTAAAACCAACGACTTCAGGGATGAGCATCGTGACCGCTTGGCCCAACATCGCCGCTTCCGCTTCGATACCACCCACACCCCAGCCGAGCACGGAGAGACCGTTCACCATCGTCGTGTGCGAGTCGGTTCCGACGCAGGTATCACAGTAAGCGATCTCACGGCCATCCTCGACTTTGGTCCACACCGTCTGCGCGATGTACTCGAGGTTGACCTGGTGACAAATGCCAGTGCCTGGAGGAACGACGCGGAAGTTCTTAAAGCTCTTCTGGCCCCACTTGAGGAACTTGTAGCGTTCGCCGTTGCGCTCGTACTCGAGGGCCTTGTTCTGCTCAAAGGATTCCTTTGTGGCGTAGTGGTCGACGATCAACGAGTGATCGATGACGAGATCCACCGGAACGAGTGGATTGATCTTCTGCGGATCACCACCCACAAGCTTCATGGCATCGCGCATCGCCGCGAGGTCCACGACCGCCGGAACGCCGGTGAAGTCTTGCATCAGGACGCGCGCCGGATAGTAGTTAATCTCGCGCGTCGATTTCTTGTCTTTGGTCCATTGCCCCATGGCCTTGATGTCGTCGGCAAAGACGGTGAAGTCGTCTTCGTTACGGAGCAAGTTTTCCATCAACACTTTCAGTGAATAGGGCAGATTTTCGACGTCACCGACGCCGGCCGCTTGCGCCGCTTTCAATGAAAAGTAATCGTAGGATTTCCCACCGACGGTGAGCGTCTTACGGGTCTTGAACGAGTCTTTGCGTGTTTGTGACAAGGATGGCCTCACTTGATAGATTTTACAGTGAGAATTCTATCACTTCTTGCCTCATCCCTCAAAGGATAGTCGCCGCCCGAGAGTTAGAATTTCTTGAAGTCGTAGGGCGGCAAAAGTCCAATCGACGGAACCCACGGCGCCGTCAAAAGCTCGAGCTCCGTTTTGATCTGCGGAACTTTACCACTCAAGAGCTCGGTCAGCGCCTGACGTGAGATATGAAAGACACTCAAGGGTTTCATTTCGCCCTCGGTCACTTCCACCCAAACAAAATAATACGCCGAGTAATTGGCTTTCAAGATCACCGAATTAAGATTCGAGTAGGTCAGAGCGGCCACGAAGGCGTATTCGTGAAGCTTGTCCGCGGGATAAAACGCTAAGAATTTTTTTAATGAATCAGTCTGCGCGTCCCAACGCAAAAAAACATATGCCCGAGTACCAAGCTCAAGCACCCCTTCGTTGGCCCCTGGTGCCCAAGCAAGCTGCCGGCACACCATGGACGCACGCTCGGTGCCGCACAGGTCCATCTGCTTGAAGTTTTCCAGCAAGCGCTCGGGCTCGAACTGATCCATCACATCGGCCCTTACCTGAGTAGAAAGGAGCGCTATCAGCGAGACGAGGAAACACAGTACTTTCATGGCTAAAGTATAAACCGCGACGGGGCCCAACACTAGCCCGAAATCCACATCCACCTATAAGTTTTCGCGGCGGACTTTCCGATAGAGTGCTCATGGAAAAAAAACATCAGCTGACTCGCGAAAAACATCTTAACCACCTGGTCCGCGTCGTGCCGCTTCTGTGTCTCGCCTACGGAATACAGAGCTACATGATGATGAGCTACGCCTCCGGCGGACCGACAGGCACTCTCGTGCTGTTGCTCGGGATCTCCTTGGCAATGAGCGTAATCGCCCTGGTCACTTACGACAACCATCACGTCGTGACCTGGAACGAGGAAGGATTCGATCTGCGGGCGCCGTGGACCTTCGGTGCGAAGAACATCACGCGCGCGGACATCCAGGCCGTCGACGTGATCGGAGAACCGGAGGAGTTTCAAACGGTGATTGTGCAGCTGAAAAACCATCGACGACTGCGCTTCTACTTCGTCGACAATGGCCATGAGTTCAAACAGTTCATGGAAGCGACGAGGGAAGAGCGCTATGCTGCGTAACCATTTTGCGTGGGCCCTAGTACTTCTCAGCTCCGAGGCACTTGCTCTCGGGAAAGTCACTTTCACACAAGGTGATGTCACGACCCTCGCCATGACGGCTTCTCCGCAGAAACCACTGCCGGTGCACAAGAGCCATGTGATCCAGCCAGAGCATTCTTACCTGACCCACGAGCTCTCTCAGGCCGTGATCCAATTCGACGATGGCACCTGGGTACGCGTCGGCGCGGATACGAAGTTCGAGGTCACGGAACTTTCAACAGGGATCGAAATCCGTCTTCAGACAGGATCCCTGCGAGTGCTCTTTTCGCCGCGCCTAAAGCAACAGAGTACTGATCGGCGCCTCAAGATTCGCACCCTCGACGGATTGATTGAGACCTCGGAGGCGAAGTTCACAGTTACCTTTAAACCCCTTTTCCAACAAACCTCGGTCTACGTCGAAAAGGGCCTCGTGCAATTCTCTGGCACCACGACACTTGAGGAACAGCTGCCCGAGACGATCCACGCCGGTGAGTTCTCCGAGATTGTTCGCAGCGAGACGCTTCCGCGCAAAGGCCAGCGCATGACGGAGCGAGAGAAAGAGATGATCAAAGACCTTCTCTTCTCGCAGCTCAAGAACGCAAAGGACAAGCTCTAGAAGTTCAGCGCTCGGTTTTCCGTGGCCGCGAGGCACGCCTCTTTCAGTGCCTCCGCGTAGGTCGGGTGCGCGTGAGACATGCGCCCGATGTCCTCCGCACTGGCACGGAATTCCATCGCCACCACGGCCTCAGCGATGAGATCCGCACAGCGCGGCCCGATCATGTGGATCCCGAGGATCTCGTCGGTCGCCTTGTCGGCGAGGACTTTGATGAAACCGTCTTTCTCGTCGCTTGCACGCGCTCGGCCCAGGGCCATCATCGGAAACTTCCCAACTTTATAGGCGACGCCTTTCGCCTTGAGCTCTTGTTCGGTCTGACCCACACCCGCGGCTTCGGGCCACGTGTAGACCACGCCCGGAATCAGGTTGTAGTTGATGTGCGGCTTCTGGCCTGCGAGGAGCTCGGCCAGGTACACACCCTCTTCTTCGGCCTTATGCGCGAGCATCGCTCCGCGAACCACGTCTCCGATGGCGTAGATCCCTGGCACCGCCGTTTCCATGTGATCGTTCACGGGGATGCGGCCGCGCTCGTCGACCTTAAGTCCGGCAGCTTCGAGGTTGAGCTTATCCGTAAAGGGTCTGCGGCCCACGGCCACGAGCACGTAGTCGCCTTCTAGCACGAGCTCCGCGCCGCCGTCTTTCGCCTGCGCTTTTACGGTGACCTTATCTTTTTCGCGAGTGACAGACTTCACTCCGTGCCCCAGGTGGAACTCCACGCCATCGCGCTTGAGGACCTTCTGCAGCTCTTTGCCGAGGTCGAGGTCCATGCCAGCGATGATCGCGTCGGCGTATTCAACCACGGAGACTTTGGCCCCCAGGCGCTTGAAGACAGAGGTCATCTCAAGACCTATCACACCACCCCCGATAACGATGATGTGCTTCGGGACAACTTGAAGCTTTAGGGCCTCTGTCGACGTGATGATGCGTTCTTTATCGATCGGAACTCCGGGGAGCGCTGAGGGCTTTGAACCGGTGGCGATGATGATCTTCTTCGCCGTGAGCTGCTTCTCTCCATCTGTGCCCGAGACCTTGACGGTCGTCGCGTTCACGAAAGATCCGAAGCCATGAAAGACCGTGATCTTGTTTTTCTTCATGAGGCCCGCGACGCCGACGGTGATGGTCTTCACGACCTTCTGTACGCGATCGGCCATCTTGGGCATGTCGAGCGTGAGCTTCCCCACGCCGATGCCGTGGGACTCGAAGCTGTGGGCCGCCTCATGGTAGCGCTCCGAAGAATCGAGCCAGGCCTTCGAGGGAATACAGCCGACGTTGAGGCAGGTGCCACCAAGGGTGGCGTAGCGCTCGATGATAGCGACCTTCATGCCGAGCTGCGAGGCGCGGATTGCGGCGATGTACCCGCCAGGTCCAGAACCGATGACGACGAGATCAAAATTTTCCACGACTCATTCCCCTTTAGACGTCCAACAGCAAGCGCGTCGGATCTTCGATCATCTCTTTAATAGTTTTCAGGAAGCTCACCGACTCACGGCCATCCACGATGCGGTGATCGTAAGAAAGAGCGATGTACATGATCGGGCGAATGACGACCTGACCGTTCACCGCCACGGGACGCTCGACGATGTTGTGCATACCGAGGATCGCCGACTGCGGGATGTTGATGATTGGTGTTGAGAGCATCGAACCGAACACACCACCGTTGGTGATGGTAAATGTTCCGCCTTGCATCTCATCGATCCCAAGCTTTCCGTCGCGGGCGCGGCCTGCGAGTTCAAGAATCTTCAGTTCGATCTGCGCCAAGCTCATCGCTTCTGCATTGCGGACCACAGGGACCACAAGGCCTCGCGGCGTCGAAACCGCGACACCAATGTCGGCGTAGTTGTGGTAGACGATGTCGGTGCCGTCGATCATGGCGTTCACCGCCGGGTAGTTCTTGATCGCCTGGCAGGCGGCCTTGGTGAAGAGCGACATGAACCCGAGCCCCACGCCGTGCTTTTCCTTGAAGGCGTCTTTGTATTTCTTGCGCATCTCCATAACCGTCGACATGTCGACTTCGTTGAAGGTCGTGAGCATCGCTGTCGTGTTCTTGGCCTCGACCAAGCGCTTGGCGATGGTCTTCCGAAGGTTCGTCATCTTCTCGCGCTTGATGTCGCGACCGAAAGTGCCTTGAATGGTTTCTTTCACCAGCTGCGCCATCGCCCCATCAGCGGCCTTCGGCTTATTCTCCGCCGCAAGCGCGTCGCCTTTCGTGATACGACCGTCTTTACCCGTACCCGCAACGGCCGAAGGATCCACACCTTTCTCTGCCAGGATCTTGGCAGCTGCCGGCGAAGGATAGTTCTTATCGCCGCCATTTGATGCTGCGGAGGCAGCAGGAGCTGAAGCCGCTTTCGGGGCTTCGGCCACGGGTGCAGGTGCCGCTGCCGTTGCGGCCGTTTCATCCACCTGGGCCACTTTGGCGCCGATCTTAACGGTCTCACCTTCTTTAATCAAAATCTTGAGGCGACCGGCCTTGGGTGCGGCCACTTCGAGTGTCGCCTTATCGGACTCGATCGAGAGGATGGCTTCGTCCATCTTCACCAGATCTCCGTCTTTTTTCAGCCACGCGGCCAGCGTGACTTCCGTGATCGACTCACCCACCTGCGGAACGACAACATCAATCATAATATTCCCTCTTAGACGGACTCGACTTTGCCAGCGGCAAAGGCCATGTCCATAAGTTTTTGCTGTTCTTGAGCATGCACGCTGGCGTAGCCCGTCGCGGGACTGGCCGACGACTTGCGTGCGACGAGCTTAAAGTCATTGAACTGATCGTAGCGGCGAAGGAAGGTAAACGCGCCCATGTTCTTCGGCTCTTCCTGGACCCACACTTTCTCGGCGCTGGCGTATTTCTTCATGAGTGCCCAGCTCTGCTCTTCCGGCATCGGATAGAGCTGCTCGAGGCGCACGATCGCGATGTCCTTCCGGTTTTCTTTTTTCTGGCGGGCCTTGAGGTCGAAGAAGACTTTGCCGGTACACATGATCAAGCGAGTGACGTCTTTTGCCGCGACGTCACTATCATCGATGATCTCTTGGAAGTTTCCGTCGGTGAGGTCCTTCACTGTGGAGACGCACTCCGGATGACGAAGGAGTGACTTCGGCGTGAAGATGACGAGGGGTTTACGGAACTCCCACTTCACCTGGCGGCGCAGGATATGGAAGATGTTCGCCGGCGTCGTAAGATTCGCGACCACCATGTTCCATTCGGCTGCGAGCTGCAAGAAGCGCTCTGGCCTGGCGTTCGAGTGCTCGGGGCCTTGACCTTCGTAGCCGTGGGGCAAGAAGAGTGTGACACCACTTTGGCGCTGCCACTTCGACTCACCAGAACAAATGAACTGGTCAATGATCGTTTGAGCTCCATTGGCGAAGTCTCCGAACTGCGCTTCCCAAATATTGAGTGAACCCGGCGCGCCGAGGCTGTAGCCGTACTCAAAGCCGAGCACTGCATACTCCGAGAGAAGCGAGTTAAAGATACGATACTTACCCTGCTTCGGACCGACGTGCTGAAGGAAGATGTGACGAGAGTTCGAGTCCTCGTCGGTGACGCCGGCGTGGCGGTGCGAGAAGGTCCCGCGGATGCAGTCCTGGCCGGACATGCGAACGTTCACTCCCTCTTGCAACAGCGATCCATAGGCGAGGAGCTCCCCCATCGCCCAGTCGAGGTTATTTTCCTCGAAGCGCTTCTTGCGTTCATCCAGCAAGCGCATGACTTTATCGATGGGCCTAAACCCCGCCGGCAAGGTCGTGAGCGCGGCGACGGTTCTCTCGAGGAGCTCCTTCGAGGCGCTGGTTTTCGGAGAATAGTCGAAGTCCTTCGGCGTCGAACGACGGAAGGCCTTCCACTCTTCTTCGGGTTTCTGATATTGGTAGGGCAGAGGCTTCTGCTTGACTTGATTGAAGCGATCCTGCAGGAGGTTTTTGAACTCTTCCTCCATCTGTACCGCGAGCTGCGCCTCGATCTGGCGCCCCTCGATGAGCTTATCCTTATAGACTTCGCGCGGGTTGGCGTGCTTGCCGATCAACTTGTAAAGTGAAGGCTGCGTGAACTTCGGCTCGTCGGATTCGTTGTGGCCGTGCTTACGATAGCAGACCATGTCGATGAACACGTCTTGATGGAACTTCGCGCGGAACGCGATGGCGAGCTCAACCGCGTAGACCACGGCTTCGGCGTCATCGCCGTTGACGTGGAGAATGGGGGATTCGAGTGTGCGCGCGACACTCGTGCAGTAGATCGAACTCCGTGCGTCGTCAAAATCGGTGGTAAAACCGACTTGGTTGTTGATCACGAAGTGCAAAGCCCCGCCGACGTTGTAGCCCTTGAGCTCCGACATCTGCAGCGTTTCGTACACGATCCCCTGGCCCGCCACCGCGGCGTCGCCATGGATAATGATGGGCATGACCTTCGAGAGGTCTTCGCCGTAGAGGTTATCGGCCTGTGCGCGCGAGAAGCCTAAGGCCACGGCGTCGACGGCTTCAAGGTGCGAAGGGTTCGGCATGAGCTTCAGATAAACTCCGCGGCCAGAAGGCGTTTCGACCTTCGAGCTGTAGCCGAGGTGGTACTTCACGTCGCCGTCGCCCATGGTGAGGTCGGGCTTCGCGGTGCCCTCGAACTCGTTGAAGATGTACTCGTAGGTTTTACCCATGATATTTGCGAGCACATTGAGGCGACCCCGGTGCGCCATGCCGATGACCACTTCCTCGACTCCGTGCGCTCCGGCGGCATTGATGGCCGCATCAAGAGCAGGAATCGTGTTCTCTCCGCCTTCGAGCGAGAAGCGCTTCTGGCCGACGTATTTCGTGTGCAAGAAATTTTCGAAGGCGACAGCTTCGTTCAGCTTGCGCAGGATGCGCTTCTTTTTCTCAATCGGGAACTGACGTTCCTGAAGTCCCTTCTCGAACTTCTCCTGGAACCAGTGACGGATCTCGTGGTTATTAATATGCATATACTCGGCACCAATGGAGCCGCAGTAAATATCTTCGAGCGCCTTCTTCACCTCTCTCAGCGTGGCACTCGTTCCGAGCAAACTCTCCGCCACAGAGACGCGCTTATCGAGATCAGCATCAGTCAGACCATAGTCCGTAAGTTCAAGTCGCGGAAAGCGGTTTTTACGCTCCCGTACTGGATTGGTTTTACTTAAGAGGTGGGCACGCGAACGATAGGCCGCAATGAAGCGAAAGACCTTGAGTTCGAAGGCGAGTTCAGCCCCACCGACGCTGGCTTCACCACCTGAGGACTGAGTGGCGTAGTCGAAGCCCTGAAAAAACTGGCGCCAGGAGAGATCGACGCTCGAAGGATTGGAGATGTAGTCACGATAGAGTCCATCGATAAAAGCGTTATCGGCGGCCGTTACATAAGAGTAATCAGAGGTAGGTTTCATAGCTGAATCCCAGGTTGAATGTGAGCACCTAGTATAGAGCTTTTAGACACTTTTAGAGAATGGAAATCGCTTGAAAAATAATGAGTTATGGTCAGACAAGAAACTCACTAACTAGCCTCGCCGCATCAAAACCATGCAGAGCAGAAACTATTTTAAAACTTGGGTCAAAAAATGTGACAGCGTTTTGAGAACGGGCGCGGGAATCTCATGACCTCCGCGAAACGGCGCCCACAGGCCACTCCACCCCTTTTGCTCAAGTACCTGGTACAAATCCTTCGCCTGAGCGAGAGACAGCAGTGGATCACTGTCTCCGTGAGACTGAAAAAACGGGACCGCGTTCTCTGGTGAGTTGGCCTCAAGCCCCGCCCGATCGATGAGTGTTCCAGAAAGAATGATAAGGGCCCGGGGCCCCAAGCGCGCCGCGAGGTGCGAGGCCATCATCGCTCCCTGGCTAAACCCTCCGAGGACAATCGTCGGATGCCGCTCTCGCAGGGCCTCAAGCTCGGCGTGCATCATATCGAGAGACCCCACGAACTCCGGGGGCCGCTTGTCGGCGAAGTGACGGTGGCGATTTTCCTGCATCGCTCGCTCGAGTTCGGCCATGTCGATGGGAAACCACGCACGTCCCTCCCACATTCCTCCGAAGGGTACGCGCACAGGCCCATTCGGGAAATACCAGTGCCAGAGTCCCTGCGGATCGAGGTAATCCCGCAAAGGAGCGAGGTCGTTCATGTCGGCGCCGTAGCCATGGAGCATGATAACTGCGGCGTCCGTAGACCCCGGCAAATAGACGTGAGGAGTTTTCATGGAGTCTATTTTCTTTTCTTTGCGATG
>JBKHVY010000052.1:0-12651 GCA_046569805.1 Bacteriovoracia bacterium
TCACGGCACTCGATGCGAACAGCTGATCGATTAATGAGACGGCTTCATCGCTTACACGGCGATCTTCTTGGGCCAGTACCCTCTTGTAAGAACTCTCCCGCGCCTCGGCGAAGCGCTCGAGGTAGACCTCTTCCTTCCCCATCGCGAGACCCACTGCACGGGCGACGGTTTCGCCTTCCTGGTATTTGATCGCAAAATCACGCTGGATAACACTCTCGCGTTCGCGCTGAATGACGGCCGTGAAGGCGGTGTTGTATCCGGCCATGAACTCTGATTTGTGGAGCGTCTTAAATTTCGCTTCAAAGCTGGTCTTATAAGAAGCCTGGCAAGCCGCAATGAAATCGGCGACGTTTTTATAAACACCATCACAGGTTTTCCCGTCGACAGGAATCGCAACACTCGTGGGCGCAAGGTACACGTTCCCGGCGACACTCAGACGCCCCTGCTCTTCACGGATTCGAACCAGCTCCTTGATCGCCGCTTCAATACGAGCATCGAGTGGAGTCACGGTCGACAAAGAAAGAGCGAGTTCCTTCCCAGAGAGGGCGGGGATCGTTGATTGCTTCAAACTTGATTTCTCATGTCTAAGCTTCGCAAGGCCCGCGACCTTCACCGTAACTTCGTCAGACACCTGTGGATCTGTCAGGCGTCGCTGAAATTCATTCTCATAGTAGCGAGGCTTGAGCACTTGCTCGGCGTAATCGCGGGCCTCCGCAGCGCCACTCGCCGCTCCCTCCTGAGTTCCGCGGTTCGCATCCTCAGCACTGGCCAGCCCTTGCTCACGACCAGTCCTAAAGCCGTCGTTCTCACCGCGCACGAAGGCCCTCAAAAGTGCCTCGAAGCGACCTTCCTCCGTCCCGTTAGTACCACCCAGACGCTCCGCTGTGCTCTTTAGGTGAGCGACTCCGGCCTTCGTGCCTTCCGCTTGGCCATTGATCTCTCCACGCTTCTCGCCCAGGACATTCGCCTCACCCAGATAGCGCTGATAGAGCGTCAACCGTGAACGATAATTACCGTCTGCCGTGGCCACTTGAGCTTCCAGGGAACGGATCTGTTGCGCGACGGTGGG
Source organism: Bacteriovoracia bacterium (assembly GCA_046569805.1). Lineage (GTDB taxonomy): Bacteria > Bdellovibrionota > Bacteriovoracia > Bacteriovoracales > Bacteriovoracaceae > UBA6144. Next base: position 1,070 of record JBKHVY010000052.1, read on the forward strand.
AATCTCTTGATTCAGCTGGTTCGAGCGTTGCGTGATGGAGCCGAAGTCGCGCTCGATCTGCGCCAAGCGCGCATCGTTGCGAGAGATCTCAGCGCGGCTCGCATCAACTGAGCGGCGGAGCTCCGTTTGACTTCTCTGGTTATTGTCGATCGAACCACGAGTATTATTGGCGAAGATATTCAATTGATCGCGCTGCGCCTCGCGATCTCGATAGATGCTCTCTGCGGCCCGCGCATTGCGGTCAGCCTGGGCCAAATCCTGGCCTGTGGCCTGGGCGCGACTCCCAAGATTAGCGAGCTGCTGCTGAACACGAACACGGTCTTCACGGATTCGCGAGAGGAGGCGCCGTTCGCGCTCGGCTTCGCCATCACGCTGCTGGATCTCGCGGTTAGTCTGAGTCATGGCGTTTTCAATCTGACGGATATCCTGTGGAAAGGCAGCGATCGCCTCCTGAATTTTAGCAATCGCGCGCTCCGTTTGATTGCGCTCTTGGCGGACACGCTTAACTTCCTCTGTCATCGCAGCAACCCGCCCTTGCGTGGCTGCAGCAGTGGTGCGCGCAGTTTGAACGAGTGGCGCGAGACGATCTCTCTCTGTAGATGCGGCCTGGAGCTCTTCCTCCGCAGTCTTTAGGACCTGCCGATTTTGCTGCAGTTCCTGGCGCTTCGTGCGAATGGCATCGGCGTTCTGAGCGATCTTCTGGCGTTCCGCCGCAAGCTCTCCGTCAACGCGCGCAAGGAAATTCGTAAGCGTCTCAATCTGTGTGACTGTGGCCTTGAGGGTGTCTTGTTTTTGTGTCAGCGTCGTGCGAGCAGCGGCAGCAGCACGAGAAGACGAGGCTGCCGCCACCTGTGAGGCCTTGAACACCTCTTCGAGCTGCTTCGCCGTGGCCTGGAGCTGGGGGACATCCCCGCGCCGACCTTGCTGGATCGCCTCGCGGACCGCCTGCTGCGCAGCCTCGAGGTTCGCCTTATCCGCCTGGAGCTTCGTCGTCGCTGCGGATGCGGCGATGTTCGCGGCATCGAGGGCGGCAGTCGCAGTCGCGACCTCGCTCGCCTGAGTTGAGCGATTTGACTCGAGCGTCCTCAACTGTTGACCTGCGCTCGCCTTGCGCTCCTCCATGTTTTTGATGTTGGCTTCCGCGTCGGCCGTGATCTTCTCGAGTGTGTCGAGCTGTGCTTTTGAGGCCTGCACCGCTTTCTTTGATTGGTCTACTTTTGCCTGGAAGGGAGCGACCGCCTGGTTCGCAGCGGTGAGATCCGTTTCGAGCTTCTTGAGGGCGCTTTGAGCAGCGGAGTTGGCGTCTTCACTCTGCTTCAGTTCAGCTTGTGCCGTTTGCAGCTGGCGCTCGAGTTTAGCTTCCTGTTGCCTCAACTGGGGCAACTCACGCTGGTGAGACTGATGGAGCGCCTGGCGGTCCCGAAGATCCTGGGCCATCGTCTGGCGCCGTCCCTGCAGGCGATCGATGTCACGCTCAATGCGCTCAAGCTGCGCCAGCGACTCACGCTCTTCACGGATCTCACGATCGAGCTGTGCTTGAAGGTTCGCAATCTGTGACTCAAGGACTCGCAGGTCTTGGTCAATCCGAGAGCGCACTTGATCCGCATCGCGCCACTGGGCCCCCAGGGCCTCGAGGTCGCGCTCGGCACGTGCGATGTCTTGGGACACACGCTCAAGAGTGAGGTTCAGGCCTTGGATCTCCTGAGCGAGCTGGCGGTCTTGCTCAAGCCGTTGCTGAATGACTCGGTTAAGTTCACTCGTGCGTGCCGGAAGATTGGTGCGGTCACTCGCCATGCGCTCGATCTCGGCCCGCACACTTGTGCGCTCGGCTTCCAGCGCCGTAAGTTTCTCGCGGGTCTCATCGAGGCGCCCCTGAAGCGCATCCAGCATGCCACGGTATCGGACGTGGTCCACTTCATCCGGCATTGACTGCGCGAGCAGCGTGGCCGGTGCCAATGAGAACAACACAACACCGGTGAAAGCACGAAGATGCTTTTTCATACGACTTGGACTCCTGTGACAGATTAAAAATCAGATCGCAGGATACCGGATCCAGAAAACCAAGGGTTAGCACTTGTAAAAAAGACAGAGTAGATACCAAAAAAAAGACCACTCCGAAGAGTGGTCTTTAAGCTGCGTAGCTTTGAACTTTTGACTAGTTAGCGACTTCGAGCGGATTGTCCTGGTCGAGAACCTTCAGGGCGCGAACCTTCATGAACTCCTCCGGCTTCGAGAGGTTCAGGGCGATGCGGAGCACTTCTTCGGCTTCCGAGACGCACTTGATCTCCATGCCTTCTTTGATCTCATCCGGAATCTTCACCAGATCCTTGCGGTTCTTCTCAGGACAGATCACTGTCGTGATGCCTGCCTGCTTCGCAGCGAGGATCTTTTCCTTGAGGCCACCGATCGGCATGACGCGGCCACGGAGACTGATCTCCCCGGTCATCGCAACGTCTTGGCGCACCGGTATGTTCGCGATGGCCGAGGTCAACGCCGTTGCCATGGTGATGCCGGCCGAAGGACCGTCTTTGGGTGTCGCACCGTCTGGAACGTGAATGTGGATGTCGTTTTTGTTGTACCACTCGTGGTCAACGCCCAGGCGGCCAGAGATCGAGCGCACGTACGAGAGCGCAGCCTTCGCCGACTCCTGCATGACCTCACCCAACTTGCCGGTGACCTGGATCTTTCCGTTCCCCGGAACCGTGACAACTTCGATGTTCAACATGTCGCCGCCGACGGACGTCCACGCCAGACCGTTAACGAGGCCCACTTGTGGCTGCTCTTCACGGGTATTCTTGTCGTACTTGATCGGCCCCAAGTATTTCTCGAGGTTCTTTTCAGTGACCTGGAACTTGCGGCCCTCTTTCACGTCTTCGGTGACGACCTCTGTCGCGATCTTGCGCGCGATCGTGTTCATCTGGCGCTCGAGCTCACGCACGCCCGCTTCACGAGTGTAACCGCGAACGACTGTCGTCAGGATCTTATCGGAGACCGAGACCGGGTAGTCCTTCAGGCCGTGGGACTCGACTGCTTTCGGCAAGAGGTACTTCTTCGCGATCTGCATCTTCTCTTCCGGCGTGTAGCCCGCGATGTGGATCATCTCCATGCGGTCACGCAGAGGTCCTGGGATCTGGCCGATGTCGTTGGCCGTCATGATGAACATGACCTGCGAGAGGTCGTACTCGCTCTCGATGTAGTGATCGCCGAAGGCCTTGTTCTGACCCGGGTCGAGCACTTCGAGCATGGCCGCCGCAGGATCACCGCGGAAGTCGTTCGACATTTTATCGATCTCATCCAAGAGGATCACGGGGTTCGACGTCCCGGCCTTCTTGAGGGCCTGGATGATCTTCCCGGGCATGGCCCCGACGTAAGTACGGCGGTGACCGCGGATCTCCGCTTCATCACGTACGCCGCCCAAGGAGATGCGAACGAACTTACGGCCGAGAGAGGTCGCAAGCGAGGTCGCGATCGACGTCTTACCGACGCCCGGAGGACCCGCGAGGCACAAGAGTGTTCCGCGTGTATCGTTCTTCGTGAGGGCCCGGACCGCGAGGTACTCGACGATGCGCTCTTTCACATCATTGAGACCGAAGTGATCGGCATCGAGGATTTCTTTGGCGCGCGCCACGGAGTTGTCGTCCTGTGAGAACTCACCCCATGGAAGTGAGAGCATCCAATCAACGTAGTTACGAACCACAGCGGCTTCCGCCGACATGGGTGACATGCTCTTGAGCTTACGGATTTCCTTGGCGGTCTTCTCGCGAGCTTCGTCCGGCATGAGCTTCGCCTTGAGCTTCTCCTCCATCTCGGTGATGTCGGACTTGTCATCCTTGTTGCCGAGTTCTTTCTGGATCGCGTTCATCTGCTCGTTGAGGTAGTACTCTTTCTGCGACTTCTCCATCTGCGTCTTCACGCGTGAGCGGATGCGCTTCTCGACGTTGATGATCTCGATCTCACCTTGCATCTTCTCGAGAAGAAGCTGCAGGCGCGTGTCGACGTTCGTGGCGTTGAGGATCTCTTGCTTCTCCGGGATCTTCATCGTGAGGTGGGCCACGATAATGTCGGCCAGGCGCGACGGATCGTTGATGCTCGAGATGCTCATGAGCAGCTCTGGTGGAATGCGCTTGTTGAGTTTCACGTACTGCTCGAAGATGTTTTTCACCGAGCGCATGGAAGCTTCTGTTTCGACCTCAGAGTCGAGGACGTCCGGGCATTTTGTGACGTCAACGAAGTACCCCTCGTCGAGGCACTTGAAGGCGTCGATCTTGGCGCGGTACTTACCTTCAATGAGAACCTTGACGGTGTTATCCGGCAAGCGAAGCATCTGGATAATGCTGACGACGGTACCAATGTCATAAACGTCTTCGCGCTCTGGGTTTAGAACGGAAGCGTCCTTCTGTGTCACGAGGAAGAGCTCGTTTCCGGCCTTCGCGGCCTTCTCGAGAGCAGCGATGGATTTCTCGCGACCGACGAAGAGCGGTACGACCATGTGGGGGAAGATGATCACATCCCTTAACGGTAGTAACGGAAAGCTGTTTTGTGTTTCGGACTTCTTGTCGGACATAGCACCTCCTGCGCCACATTCACTTAGGGACTCACTCGCGAGAGTGGTCCTTAGGATAATTCTCACACGTCGGTTGGTGTTTTTGGCAAAAAAAATACTGAGGCAAATTCAACCCCGGGGATTTTTTATTTATGCGCTTATGGTCTGAAATTTTAGATGGTTAAAGCGCCACCACCCATTCCACTCAACTACCTTGATCTCTGTAATAAATTCAAGGGTCTTCGTTGGCCTTCGGAGTGCGAGGTGCGAAGTGCCTCCACGAGGACACACTTAGGCCAGAAATGTGAGTCAGAATTTATTAGATGGGCCTGAAACAAAAAACCCGCCTTTCGGCGGGTTTTCGGAGTCTGTCTAGGATGCGTTCTCTATCTTCTTGGCCGATTTCACGGCGCCCTTCCCTTCGCCCCGTTTCTTGCGCTCACCTTCGACCAGCTGAGGCTTGCCTTCGCCGGTGATGGCTTCGACGCCGACCACGCACTTGGCGATCTTGTCGTTACTCGGCAAATCGTACATCACGTCGAGCATGACTTGTTCGAGGATCGAGCGCAAACCACGAGCGCCGGTCTTTCGCTTTAGTGCCGTGCGCGCAACCTCGCGCAAGGCCTCGTCGGTGAACTCGAGCTCGATGCCGTCGAACTCGAAGAGCTTCTGGTACTGCTTTACGATCGCGTTCTTCGGAGCTGTCAGGATTGACATCAGGGCCTCTTCATCGAGTTCCTCGAGCATGGCATTGACCGGGAGACGGCCAATGAACTCTGGAATCAAACCGAAGCGCACGAGGTCCCCGGGTTCGATACCACCGAGAGATTCTACGAAGGTTTGCTTCTCGGTGTTCTCTTTCTTGGTGAGGCCCACGGCCTTGTTCTTCGTCATTCGTTGTTCGATGATCTTATCCAGACCCACGAACGCACCAGCGACAATGAAGAGAATGTTACGCGTGTCGACCTGAATGTATTCCTGCTGAGGGTGCTTGCGGCCTCCCTTCGGCGGAACGTTTGAGATCGAGCCTTCCATCAACTTGAGGAGTGCTTGCTGAACACCTTCACCACTCACGTCACGAGTGATCGACGGGTTTTCAGACTTACGAGCAATCTTATCGATCTCGTCGACGTAGACGATACCGCGCTGAGCACGCTCTACGTCGAAGTCGCAGTTCTGGAGAAGTGCCAAGATAATGTTCTCGACGTCCTCACCGACGTAGCCCGCTTCCGTGAGCGTCGTCGCATCGGCGATGGCGAAGGGCACGTTCAGGTACTTCGCGAGCGACTGCGCGATGAGCGTCTTCCCCGACCCCGTAGGGCCCGCGAGCAAGATGTTCGACTTCACGAGTTCGATGTCATCACTGTCGCCGCGGCCCGAGGGACGGTGCGAGATGCGCTTGTAGTGGTTGTGGACCGCAACAGAAATAATCTTCTTCGCGCGGTCCTGGCCGATCACGTAGTTATCAAGGTGGGCCTTGATCTCATGCGGCTTCGGCACGTTATCAACCGCAGTCTTTGCCACAGTCTTAATCGAGTCTTCGTAGATGATGTCGTTACACAGCTCGATGCACTCGTCGCAGATGTAGACACCTGGGCCCGCGATGAGCTTCTTCACTTCCTTCTGAGACTTACCGCAGAAGTTACAGTTGAGCGCTCCGTAGTTGCCGCCCGCTTTGTCTTTCGTGGTCATGGCCATCCTTCTATAAACGGTTCGTTACTATTTTTCTTTCCGAGTTTTGCCCTTCGGCTCGATGATCTGGTCAATCAGACCGAAATCTTTCGCGGCGACGGGATCGAGGTAGTTATCACGGTCACACGCCTTCTCCACTGCCTCGAAGGTCTTACCGGTGTGCTTGACGTAGATCTCGTAGAGGCGCTTCTTCAACGCCAGAACTTCTTTCGCTTGGATTTCGATGTCCGAGGCTTGGCCACGAGCGCCGCCAAGGGGCTGGTGGATCATGATGCGCGAGTGCGGCATCGAGTAGCGGTGCCCCGGCTCCCCGGCCTGCAAAAGAAGCGAGCCCATAGAGGCCGCCATGCCGACGCAGTAGGTGTACACGGGGCACGCCACGTGTTGCATGATATCGTAGATGCCAAGGCCCGCGTAGACGGAGCCGCCCGGCGAATTGATGTAAAAATGAATCGGCGCTTCCGAGTCGCTCTGCTCGAGGAACAGGAACTGTGCGACCAAGAGATTTGCGACAGTGTCATTCACATCGGTTCCGAGGAACACAATGCGATCGAGTAAGAGACGTGAGTAGATATCGTACTGACGCTCGCCGCGGGCGGTTTGCTCAATGACGATGGGGTTTGGAATATAGCCCATTTTGGTGTCCATCCAGGATCCTTTCTTGAAAATTATCCGACTAGGTTGTTTGGTCTTTTCGGAGGTAACGTATTAAAACTTGAGATAAATTTAACCGGAAAAATCGCGCAGGGAAATGCTCTTTCGAAATTAGACAACTGTTGCCGCCTGGACACGGAATGTCTTGTAAAAAGCCCCGGGCCGGCCTTAAGCTCATGAGGCTTTAAGCAATCTTTTACAACCCACCGCAAGGAGAACCTCATGGCCCGTCTCGTTGGTAACCCAGCCCCCTACTTCAAAGCTCCAGCTTTGGTGAACGGAGAAAACAAAACTGTTTCTCTCGACGACTACAAGGGGAAGTGGAAAGTCCTTTTCTTCTATCCGCTCGACTTCACTTTCGTCTGCCCTACAGAGCTCGTCGCTTACTCTGACGCTGCTGACAAGTTCAAGGCCATCGGCTGTGAGCTGATCGCATGCTCGGTCGACAGCTTCTTCTCGCACCTTGCCTGGACGAAGCAAGACCGAAAGGAAGGCGGCCTCGGCGAAGTTAAGTACCCGATTCTCGCTGACCTCAATAAGAAAATCGCTCGTGACTACGAAGTCCTCGTCGGCGAAGAAGTCGCTCTCCGCGGCCTGTTCATCATCGACGACAAAGACGTGATCCAGCACTCAACCATCAACAACCTCTCCGTAGGCCGTAACGTCGAAGAGACACTGCGCTTGGTTGAGGCGTACCAGTTCACTGCGAAGTCCGGCGAAGTTTGCCCAGCGAACTGGAAGAAAGGTGCTGACACCATGAAGCCAGACACAGCTGGATCAAAGTCTTGGTTCAAGAAGAACGCCTAATTCCCGACTAACCAGATCAGAATCATAGAGGCCCCAGACATGGGGCCTTTTCATTTCCCCTTGAGGACACTTTGTCCCTCCCCATTTGGTGTAAGAAGCAGTGAGACTAGGTTGATTTCTACTCGTTTTACGCGCTGCTTTATAGTAGTTTTTACAACTTACAACTTCTCCCGCAGCCGAAACTTGAGAAAGGGCACTCGCCTCTTTATAAGCTCCATAAATCGAACATGACGTAATGCCTGGCATCAGGCTTGCTCACATGATCTATTGGGGAACCACGGGGCGAGGGCAAGATGCTTCTCAAGCCGAGTAAAAAAATGAGGGGAAATGAACAAGACGGAGCCGGGCCAGGTCGTAGACCTGTTCGCCCACAAAGAAAAGCGCGAGCGTGAGAAAACCCAGGACGAGTACCAGAGCTATCTGTCTTCACTAGAAGATGCACAGCTCGAAAGCGAAGCCCAGTTTCTGCTCGAGGAATTTGCAGGACAGACCTTTGGTTCTGACTACCGCGGCCGCGTGCAGCTGTACTTCGGCGAACTCTCACGGCGCGCTGGTGATCGGTTCGGCCAGGCGATCCAGAAGCTCAGCACAGAGGTCTCAACCGAGCTCTAGTCCCACTGGAGCGACTGGTAGTCGTGAGACACAAGACGCCGGAGCTCAGCCACTTTTTCGACGTGCTGATAGTTCAGGATGTTTGCGAGGGCCCGAGTCTTTTGACGGATCTCTTCGTCAGTGTTCCAAGAGTCGATCAGCATCTGCAGATAGATGAGGTTACTCGAGAAGACGGCGACGTAGTCAGCAATGAGCTTCTGCTCTTTGGCACCTAACTCTGCGAACTGCAATCCAAAGCGAGGCCGGAACACGTCGTCCACGGAGACGGTCTCGCCCGTGCGCCGGACCATGAGGCCTCGGGCCCGGATCACCTTCGTGGGATAGAGGTCCCGCGAGAAGGTCTGCATCTTGAGGAGAGAAAAGTTCTTAAAGTACGGGTAGCTCGGCAGGTGCAAGAGCAGCGGCACCTGGTCCTCCGCCGGAAAGCTCGGCACCTCGTCGAGCAGGAGTCCGCCCTCGGAGATGTTCAGGGCCCGGGCGCGGTGAACGAAGTCACCGTCACCGAACAAGACCGGTTCGGGGTAGGGCGCGCGGAGGTGCGCCCGCTGGTACCCACGCTGGATCATAGCAGCTTCGACGCAATCTCGGACAGCGGCGAGCGCTCACCCACCTGGAGCTTCGCGTGCGCGACGATGTCCTCGCCCTTCAGGCGATCGATGCAGTACACGAGGCCGTTGTTGAGCGAGTCGAGGTACGGGTTATCGATCTGCTCCGAGTCTCCGGTCAAGACGATCTTCGTTCCTTCACCCGCACGAGTGATGATGGTCTTGATCTCATGCGGAGTTAAGTTCTGACTCTCGTCCACGATCATAAACTGGCCCGGGAGTGAGCGGCCACGAATGTAGGTCAACGGCTCGACGTGCAAGAGACCCTGGTTGATCAACTCATCCCAAGTGGTCATTTCGTTACGTGCCCGCTGGTTTCCAAAGAGGAAGTCGATGTTGTCGAAGATCGGCTGCATCCAGGGCCCGAGCTTCTCGTTGATGTCGCCAGGTAAAAAACCCAAGTCGCGTCCCATTGGGACGATGGGACGAGAGACGAGTACGCGCGAGTAGTTCTGCTTCGTGATGGCGCACTCAAGGCCCGCGGCAATCGCCAGGAGCGTCTTACCGGTACCGGCCTTGCCGACGAGGGACACAAGATTAATCTCGTTATTCAAAAGTGCATCGAGCGCGAACTGCTGCTCGATGTTCTTCGGATGAATCCCCCACACTCCTTCCTTGGGACGGATGAGTGGCACGATGCCACCTTTGCGGAAGTGGTAGCGGCCGAGGGCCTTCTTGAACGGATTGTTCTTGTCTACGAGGATTAGGTACTCGTTGGGATAGACACTAGGGATCTCACCCTGCTCGAGTTTGAGGAAGCGCTCTTTCTCGAAAGACTCGATGCGCTCGAGGTCCATCTCCACTGTGCGCTGGCCTGAGTAGAGCTCGTCGATCGAGATGTCCGTGGTTTCGTAGTCCTCCGCCTTGACGCCGACGGCGTCGCTCTTGAGGCGCAGGTTGATGTCTTTGGTGATGAGCGTAACGTTCTCGCCGGCTTCTTTGAGCGTAACAGCACTGGCGAGGATCAGGTTATCGTTGACCAGGGGGTTCAGGCCCTCGCCCTGAGCCGCGCGCCGGTCCTTCACGACGCTAATGACGAGCGTCCCACCGTTCTCCAGTGGAACACCTTGCATGAGCGAGCCCTGACTGCGCAGGCCATCGATCAGTCGCGCAAAGTAGCGAGCGTTGCGACCAATTTCGTTCTGATCTTTTTTGAATTTATCGAGTTCTTCGACGACGGTCAGGGGGATGAAGACTTTGTTCTGAGGGCCGAATTTATTAATGGCCGTGGGATCAAGCAAGAGGACGTTGGTGTCCAGAATGAAAGTCTTGTTCAAAGGCGCTCCTGGGCAATGGTGAGCCGTCCATTGGCCCCCTGTCCAAAATCATAGAACGCTCAAGCATCAAATGAAAAGTCGAATAAACTAAGATAAAGGATGAAGCGCTTGCTCTGGGTGCGACGATACGCACCACCTACTTCGACGCCATAGAAACCGCCAATTAATTTCATGAGTCCCATATCGAGCGCAACGCCATAGGAGAAGTAGCCCGAATTGATGCCACCTAAGACACTTAGTGCTGAAAATCCGATCTCAGCACCGAACCGAAACCGCTCCATCAGCTCTCGCTCTTCTGTCAGGTCTCTGACATCTGCCGAGAGAGTTCCTTTCAAAAGATTACTTCTAAACATCCACGACGCACCGACGTTGACCTGCGAGCGGTTCGGTGCCACGACGCGGTTGTTGACGTTCGTCGGAACGTCGAAATCCGTGTCGGCGATGTCGAGCGCCGAGACGCCGACGACCCATTGGTTCGCCCCGCGCCGGACGACGTGTTCGAGTCCTGCGTCAAAGCCCCAGCCGTCGCCCTGCACGCCTCCGAGGCGCTCGACGATGTCTTTGGCATCGCCGGTGTCGTTAATAATGTCGAGCAAATCGGTTCCGGTCAAAGCATAAGCGTCATAGATCCCGCGCCGCTTGATGTACTTGCCGCTGATACCAAACGTCGTCTGCTGACCGGACGTACTCTTGCCGTTTAAGCGTCCGGGCCCCAGCGGGATCGCGAAGCCCGCGACGAAGCCGCGGTCCGAGCGGTAGTCGATGTCGAGCGTCGGGTGGATCTTGTTTCGCAGCAAGAGGTCGGCCTGCTCGTTCGCGATGAAGCTGAAGCCGAAGTTGAAGAGCTTGAACCCCGGCACGATGTTCGTGCCGACGTGGACCGGATAGTTCATGAGCACGTCCGCCGCCCCGTTCGGCGTGCTGGGAAAGTCCTCGAAGCGATCGAGGTCGCTGATGAGGTTCGTGCCCGTGACCTGTGGGTTAAACGGATAGAACGTGAAGTCGCGGCTATGGCGACCGAGCGAGGCGGGGTTGTAGAAGAGCGTGTACTCGTCGGTGTTGATCGCGGTCCAGGCGTCGCCCATCAGGAGCCCCTTCGGCGAGCGCAGGCCCACGGGAGCTTCGAAGGCGAAGCTCGCCGTCGCGGCGAGAAGGCCTATCCATAGGAGCCGCTTCACGGAAGACCCGCTTCAAAGAGTGCGGCGAAGTAGAGCTGCAGCGTTTCGTCGTCGACCGCCGCTTCGGCTTCGCACGTCTCCTGGGAGAGGTTCGCGATGAAGGCGCCCATCTCCGGGTCGAGCGCGCTGGCCGCATCGACGTAAGGCTGAATAGCCGCCGCAAGTTGTCCGAGCTGGCCCGTCGAGGTCCCAGAGGGGAAGGTTATGTTGTCTA
>JBKHVY010000053.1:0-4426 GCA_046569805.1 Bacteriovoracia bacterium
CTCTCTTGGGCGCTCAGTGGCACGGGCCACGAAGAGCAAGGCCAGGCCGTGGAGCTGGGGTTTTACCGCTTTTTTTAGTTTGCTCATGGTATCTTGCGCTCACCGACAAGGAGCCCCTGTGCGGCCTGAAAATTTCGTCTCCCTCTCAGAATTCTGCCCACGCCTCCTGATCGAGGCGAGCTACGCGACGACGAAGAACTTCACCGGTTCCGTCGTTGACGGCTATAAACGCGTCGATGCACTCATGAGCCGCGCCGGTGCCGAGGCCCTGTGTGCTGCTCAGAGCGAACTGGATCGGGAAGGGCTACGGCTGAAGATCTTCGATGCCTATCGGCCGAAGAAAGCGGTGGCGTTCTTCCAGCACTGGGCCAAGCTTCCGGGTGACGATGTGGCGCTCAAGGAGCACTACTATCCGACGCACACGAAGCTCGAGTTGTTCGAAATCGGCTACATCGCCAAGCAGTCGAGCCACTCGCGGGGGAGTGCCGTCGACCTGACGCTCGTGGATGCCTTAGGAGTCGAATTGGATATGGGGACGGTGTTCGATTTCTTCCATGAGAAGTCCCACACGCGCTCACCGCTCATCACTCCGGCGCAGCGAGCGAACCGCGAGAAGCTCGTGGACCTCATGCAGCGGAACGGCTTCAAGAACTACCTGCAAGAATGGTGGCACTTCTCGCTCGTGAAAGAAGCTTTCCCGGGACAGAGCTTTGACTTTGATGTCGAGTAGGTCGTTTTTTTCCTTCGTCTTTCTCCTGCTCCTGACCTCGTGTGGCCACGTGTTCTATCAGCCGATCAAGGGCGCGCTCTTCGCACCCGAACGAGTGGGACTTACACCGGAAGAGGTGTGGCTCACGGCGAGTGATGGTACGAAACTTCTCGGCTGGGCGTTCCGGGCGCAGGATCCGAAGGGGACAATTTTGCACTTCCACGGCAACGCCGAGAATATGTCGTCGCACTTTCTGAACCTCGCGTGGGTGATTAAAGAAGGCTTCGACCTTCTGGTGTTCGACTACCGCGGCTACGGTTTTTCTGAAGGTACTCCGAGTCGCTTAGGGATATATGGGGATGCGCTGGCCGCGCTGGAGTGGGGTCACGCGGATCATAAGAAGCGTGGCACGAAGCACTTCATCGTCTACGGGCAGAGCCTCGGGGGTATTATCTCGGCCCGCGCTCTAGTGGATTTCCCTAGAGCATCGGCGGTGTCGCTCTTCGTACAAGACTCAACCTTCGGAAGCTACCAAGGCATGGCCCGGGCAGTTTTGGGTCGGCGAGTTTGGCTGTGGCCTTTCTATCCGCTGGCGTACCTCGCGGTAGACGACGAACTCGCGTCGGCACCGGTGATGGGGAAGCTTTCGATGCCCGTGCTTGGGATCCACGCGACGAAGGATTCGGTCGTGCCCTATGCGCTCGGGAAAGAGAACTTCGCACGTGTAAAGACACCGAAGTGGTGGTGGCGCCTGCCGAAGGGTCAGCACACGGATGTGTTTCACCATGCAGCGGGGACCTACCGTCGGAAGTTCCTTGAGCTGATCGATCAGCTATAAGGGGCAAAAACCTCCCGCTGACGGTTTTAGTTTGGGATCTGGGCCCCGCGCCCCTATAATTTTATTTAGATATAACTATGACCAAGGATGGTTAATGGTAGGTTCGGTAAAGCGATCGCAGGTGAGCGAGGACGACGCCAAGAAGGTGTACCCCGCGTTCAAGAAGATCAATGGTGAGCACCCGTTCAAGGCCCAGGTCCCAGAGGGCCGGGTCGAGTACCAGGTTCGAACGAAGAAGGGCGGGAAGGTCGTGTTCTTCAACTTCGACCTCGCCAAAGAGATGGGCCTCATCCCTCGGGACCACGGCCCTGAGGTCTCGCCGGAGCTCGAGGCACAGATCCTCGAGACCTTCAGTCTCCAGATCATCAACGAGTGGGACATCGAGAACAAGATCAAGTTCCCCGAAGACGAAATTCGTCCGAACACCTACATGGCCACGCGCTACCTGCAGCTGCAGCACCCGGACAAGTCGGGCCGCACGTCTGGTGATGGGCGCACGATCTGGAACGGGCACGTTCGTCACCAAGGTGTGACGTGGGACATCTCGAGCTGCGGGACCGGCGGCACGCGCCTATCCCCGGCGGTGAACATCCAGAAGAAGTACTTCCAGACCGGCGACCCGTCGGTGTCCTACGGCTGCGGTTGTAGCGAAACGGGAGAGGGCCTCGAGACGCTCTTCTTCAGCGAAGTCTTCCAGAAGAACCGCATCAAGACCGAGCGCCTCTTGGCGACGGTGGAGTACGACAAGGGCCTCGCCATCAACGTGCGCGCCTACCCGAACCTCATCCGGCCCTCGCACTTCTTCGGGCACCTCAAGCAGGGCAACTACAAGACGCTCAAGCAGGTCGCCGACTACTACATCGAGCGCGAAGTCCTGAACGGCAACTGGGCCGACATTCGCAGCAAGGCGCCGAGCGAGCGCTACCAGTACATGTTAAATCAGATCGCAAAGACCTTCGGTGAAACGGCTGCACGCTTCGAGGACGAGTACATCTTCTGCTGGCTCGATTGGGACGGGGACAACATCCTTATGGACGGCGGGATCATCGACTACGGATCAATCCGTCAGTTTGGCCTCTTCCACAGCGAGTATCGATACGACGACGTCCAGCGCTTTTCCACTACGATCCTCGAGCAGAAGCAGAAAGCGCGCTACATCGTCCAGTGCTTCGCCCAGGTCGCCGACTTCCTGATCAAGAAAGAGAAGAGTCCGCTGAGTGCCTTCAAGGCCCACCCGGCGCTGCGCGTGTTCGACGAGACCTTCGAGAAGACGAAGTACCGCAACCTCCTGCACAAGATCGGTTTCAAGGAGAAGTACTCCTCGGATCTGATGAAGTCTCACCTCAATGACCTTCGCGTCTTCCGGAGATCGTTTACATGGTTTGAGCGCGCGAAGAGCGCCCGCGGCACCTACAAGGTCGCCGATGGCATCACGAGAGATGCGATCTTCTGCATGCGCGACATCCTGCGCGAACTTCCGCAGCTCTACCTCACGCGCGGCGAGCTTTTGAAGCCGGACGAGTTCATTGAGATCATCCGTTCGAGCTACGCGAAGAAGTCCGACCTGCGACTCACGCCGATGATGGTCAAGCAGATCAAGCGCTTCCAAGTGGCCTACCTCAACCTGATTGATCTGTGCTCGAAGGATCAGAAGAAAGATCGCCAGCAGATCCTTCTCGACGTCACGATGCGCTCGTCGGTGATCAACAAGTACGATCGGGTGACCGGCGACTCGATCACCTACGTCGTACAGAAAGTGGCGAAGTGCAGGCCCCGGCTGAAGGCGGAGGAGATCTTCCAGCTAATGACGGAGTTTGCGCACTACCAGACCCTCGACCCGGACCTGCGGATGAAGCCGGTCGAGATCGAGCCGGGAGAAGAGTTCGCGTCTCGCCAGAAAAACATCCTCAGAGACATGGCCGGGATCGTCCGGGAGTGCCGCGAAGGATTATAGTGAAACTCGTGCTCTACTCCGGTGGTGACGGCCGGGCGAACCGCGTCCTCGACGACGAACTCATGCGCCTGGTGGAGCGGAAGAATCCGCTCATGGCGTACATTCCGGCGTCGTCGTACCTCTCGGAGATCGAGTTCCAGCACTTCGTCGATCAGTACCGGCGTTTCCGCGTGCGGAGGTTCTTGCACTTCCCGGTGGACGTGCCCTATGACAAGACCCTCTTCAAGGAAGTGCTTAAAGCAGATGTCATCCATCTCGGGGGAGGGAACACGTTCCACTTCTTGTTGTGGCTGCGAAAGACCCGCATGCTTGAAGCTCTGCGCGACTACGTCTATCAGGGTGGGATCCTCACCGGGCTCTCAGCGGGGGCCATCATGATGACGCCGGACATTCAGACGGCCGGGATGCCGTCGTTTGACCGGGATGAGAACCACGACAACATCAAGAACCTCGACGCGCTTGGGCTCCTTGAGTTCGACTTCTTTCCGCACTATCGCAATTCCCTTCGTTACGATACCGAATTCCGCAAGTTCTCTCGCCGCACGAAGCGCCCCTTGTTTGCTTGCCCAGATGGAGCAGGGATCATCGTTGACGGGGAGAGAAAAGTTTTCGTGGGCCCGTGTTGGATGTTCTCTGAGGGCAAAAAGATCGTGATTAACTAGCGGTGTCGACGCTAAACTATTCTCATGTACCCCCTTCAATTTTTTACCTTCCTCGGTTTCACCCTTGTGACTTACTGGGGTGTCACGAACCCCTGGCCCGCACTGGCTTTGCCAGTCTTGTTCGTGTTCGTTGGGATCCCACTCGTCGATGCGATCGTGGGCACTGATAAGAGTAATCCGACGCCCACCCAAGAGAAGTCGTGGAAGCTCGAGCGTGTGTGGGGGCCGGCGCTCTACATCTACGCCCTGACGCATTTCGTAGT
>JBKHVY010000053.1:4436-12634 GCA_046569805.1 Bacteriovoracia bacterium
ACTTGCGGTCGCCCTCGAGGAGTCGCGTACGTCCACGTCGTGGCTTCAGGTCGCGGGCCTAGCACTTGTCACGGGACTGTACACGGGAGGCCTTGGAATCACAGTGGGACACGAACTCTGCCACAAGAAAGAATTTTTTCCGCGCGCCCTGGCGGATCTCGTGCTGTCCTCGGTGTGGTATCAGCATTTTGCAGTTGAACACGTTCGAGGCCACCATCTCATGGTCTCTACTCCCGATGATCCAGCGAGTGCGCGCCTCGGAGAGAATGCCTATCGATTCGTTCTACGATCAATGGTCGGAAGTTTTCAACATGCGCTCAAGCTCGATCGAAAAAGCGTTCTCGGCGGAGTCGGCTTGGCCTCTGCGTTTACTCTTGTTTCTGCGTATCTCGGAATTAAGCCTTTGGTCTTTTTCTTGCTCCAATCGATCGTTGCGATCGTACTCCTTGAACTCGTCAACTACATCGAGCACTACGGGCTCGAGCGCCGCGCTCTAGGAAATGGTCGCTACGAGAAAGTGACCCCGATTCATTCCTGGAATTCGGCACACAAGTTCTCGAATCTGATTCTCTTTAATCTCCAGCGGCACAGCGATCACCACGCACTAGCGCATTTACCGTACACCGTGCTCAAGCATCACGAGGATGCTCCGCAGTTACCTTCGGGCTACCCGGGCATGGTTCTTTTGGCCCTGGTTCCGGCCACGTGGTTTCGGATCATGGATCCGAAAGTACGATCGTGGCGCGAGCGCTACACGTCCACTTCGGCGTAGATCGGAAGATGGTCAGAGAGATCCGACCAGCCACCTTCCTTGAGCACCATCCCTTGCACCGGACTTACATTCTTGAGATAGACCCGATCAAGTGGCAGTCGTGGGAAGAAACAAGGAAATGTCCTCGCGTGCTTTCCGTAAAGCGTTTGAAACAGCTCTGTCGCGCCCAAACCTTTTTGAATCAGGGGGTCTAGGCGTAGGAGCCAGTCGTTGAAGTCTCCGACGAGAACGGCCGGGGCACTGGGATCAATCTTCTCCTTCACGTACTCTTGGATGAGCTTCGTTTGCTTCACCCGCGCACCATGGAAGAGGTTGATGTGAGTGTTCATCATGTGAAACGTCCGGTTTTCATCCTGTAAGTAGATCTCCGCGTGGAGCATTCCGCGCATCTCCGTTTTATCTAGCGTTAGGTCGAGGTTGTGCCAGTACTTAATGGGATACTTCGAGAGAAGCGCATTGCCATGGTGACCCAGCGGATAGACAGCGTTTTTACCGTAGGCGTGATGGGGCCACATGGTGTCGGCGAGATATTCGAACTGCGCTTCCGTGGGCCAGTCCGTCACTTTATTCTTGAGGTTCTCGTGCTCGCCTTGGACTTCCTGTAAGCATACGACGTCGGGATCGAGCAAGCGAATCGACTGCTTGATCCGCGCCAAAACGAAGCGCCGGTTGAGGATGTCGAAGCCTTTGTGAATGTTGTACGTCAGAATTTTAATTCTCATGAGTTAGTTCCAATAGCGAAAGAGGAAGACGAAGCGGCAAAAGAGTTTCACCCACCAGGGACGCGCGTCGAGTGTTGCTTGGGTCACGGGCCGCGAGGCATTCTGTTGCCCCTCGAAATTTTTTTCGAGGAGATTCTTGTTGTCCGGGTGCTGGATCCGGACGTCGACCTCGAGGTCGTGCATGAAGCTTCGATAGTTGAGGTTCGTCGACCCGACTGTCACCCAGTCATCGATGAAGTAGTTCTTCGCATGAATCACGGTCGGGTCGAACTCGTAGATCTTCACACCCGCTTTGACCAGTTCGTGGTGATAGTAGGTCTGCAGGAGGGCGTAGTAGAAGACGTCGCTCTTCGTCGAGAGGAGGATCCGTACGTCCACTCCGCGCTTGGCGGCTTCCTTGAGGAGACGAATGATTCTCCGTTTGGGTTGGAAGTATCCGGTCGAGAGCCAGATGCGTCGCCGCGAGCGCTTGATGCGCTTGAGGAAATCTTTGTAGAGCGCGCGCCGCAGGCGGAAGTCTTGATTGAGGCGGATGTCGGGATGCGTGAACCGTACGAAGCGCTTCTTCGGCATCCGGCGGCGGTAGCGAAAGAAGGCATTAATTCCCCAGTTCTTCATCAGTGAGAGCACGAAGAGTGGGGCGATCCAGCCCGTGAGCCGAAGGCCAATGTCATGCCAGGCTTCGTCTTGCTTGTATTCCTTAGAGTGATCAGTCGTCACATTAAAGCTTCCCGTGTACGCGGTCCGCTCGTCGATGGTGATGATCTTCCGGTGATTCCGGCGATTGATGCCGATCAGTCGCTTGAGGAACACCTGGAGTACGCGAAAGATGTCGCTCAGGTGGTCGTAGGCGAAGGTCCACGGATGCGGGTTATAGACCTTGATCTTGATGTTCGGGTGATACTCCCGCGTTTGGATCTTTTGGCTGAAGCGGTGTGAGCCGACGCCGTCGACCATGAGATACACAGAAACTCCGCGCTGGGCGGCGCGCTCCAGTGACTGGAACACGCGCTCTCCCAGGGGATCATCCGCAAAGATGAAGACTTCGACCGTGATGAGGGACTGGGCCTTGTCAATATCGCGCAGAACGTCCGCGTAGAATTCGTCTCCATCGAAGTAGAGCTGCTCAGTGGTCCACAGGGGAGGGAGACCCGCGCGGCGAAAGACATAGGGAGGGAGCTCGGCCATAGCCATTGATTCTAGCACCAAGTTCAAGCTTTGTGAGGCGAGGAGTGATTTAGTCGGGTTTTGCGCTGGACTTGAGGTCTGGTTGAGCTTCGCCGATACGGTACTAAAGGATTCTTTTATGCCAATGTCCCGGGAGATCTTCATCGGTCTCGTTAAGAACGCAGTGACGAACGGAGTGAGTGATATCCACTTGCGCCAGGATGAGAAGCCATCTTTTCGCATGCGCGGTGATCTCGTATCCGTGAAGATGGACCCCCTGAGCGACGCCGACATGCGGGTCATCTGCCAAGTTCTGATCAAAGATGAAGATGTTCTGGCCAAGCTCGCCAAAGATAAGCTCAAGGAGTACGACGGCTCGTTCGCGATCCCCGGCGTCTGTCGTGTGCGCATCAACTTCATGCGCTACCAAGGCAAGATGGGGCTTATCCTTCGAATTATCTCGGACAAGATTCCGACCTCCGACGAGCTCGGTCTCCCCGAAGCCGTGAATAAGATCGCCTCGGCCGGCCAGGGTCTGGTACTGGTCACCGGTGCCACTGGTTCTGGTAAGAGTTCGACCCTCGCGGCCATGATTAACTACATTAACCGCACGCAACCGGTGCACATCCTGACGCTAGAGGATCCAGTTGAGTTCGTGCACCAGCCGATCAAGGCGCGCATCACTCAGCGCGAAGTGGGTTCGGACACCGAAGACTTCGGATCCGCCCTGCGCGCGGCCCTGCGCCAGGACCCCGACATCATTCTGATCGGGGAGATGCGCGACGCCGAGACCATTGGCATTGCAATTAAGGCGGCCGAGACGGGGCACCTGGTCTTCGGAACCGTTCACACCACCGATGCGCTCTCGACCGTCGGGCGTCTGATTTCAATGTTCCCGCCCGATGAGCAGCATGCGGTCCGCCAGAGAATTGCTGACAACCTTCAGGCGACGATCAGTCAGCGTCTGGTCAAGAAGGCCGACGGCAATGGCCGGATTGCGGTTCAAGAGATCATGGTGAACAACCCTGGTATCCGCGAGGCCATCCAGCACGCCGACAAAACCATCGAGATTTACACTTACATCGCGAAGCGTTCGAACGGTATGCAAACCTTTGACCAGCATCTGACTGACCTTTACAAGAAGGGCCAAGTAACGCTCGAGGAAGCTCGAACGAATGCTTCAAAGCCGGATGACTTCGAACGTAACCTGATGTTTGCCGACGAGGAGTAAGCGTTTTAGTCGGGAATCGTATTCTCGTCGCGGATAGGTCAGACTCGCTATACCATAGAGGAAACTCTCTTAAGGATTTCCTCGCATGCGGTACGCGCCCGAAAAAGCTCAGCCCTATCTGTTTCACCAGCTGACTCAGCTCTTTAAGGCGCTGCTCCTGATCGTCGGAGTCTTGATGCTCGCGCGCTTCATGTTCATCGGGCAGAACAGCGAACTCGTCGTCCTAAAAAAGAACCTTCCGCTCACGCTTGAGGCGCTTTTCTTGGGGCTGCGCTACGATCTCATTTGCGCTGCTTATGTCCTCGCGATTCCGTACGTCGTCACGTGCGTCGGGTTTCTCTTTCCGCAAGAGGGCTACCTGCGTTTTATTCCGTGGTTCCACCGCGTTTGGATCTTCGTTCTTCTCGCGCTCCTCTTGGTCGTGGCGATGGCGGACCTGAGTTTCTTCTCGTACTTCCAAGATCACATCAATGTCGTTTTCCTCTCGCTTCTGCGCGACGACGGCAAGACGCTCCTGGCGTCGCTCCACAAGCAGCACAACCTCTTTATCTGGGCGCCCGTGTTCGTCGGCTTCCTTGGCCTTGTGGCGTGGGTCCTCGCGCGGTGGTTCAAGCGCGAACGGATCGATCTTTTCTATTCACAGCCGATGGCCCGCGAAGAACTCTCGATGATTCTCACGGCGGGTGTCGTGGTCCTCGTGTTCCTTGCGCGGGGAAACTTCGGTCGATTTCCGCTCTCCATCGAAGACTCCTACATCAGCGACATCTCTTCGATCAATGAGCTGAGTGTGAACGGTGTGATCGCGCTAAACCGAGCGTACCGGATCGAGCGGTCTACTCTCAACGAAGACGTCCGGTACCTCGCGCGCGAAGGCTACCAGCAACTCTCGACGGCCATCGCCGACGTTAAGACCTATCGTCAGGACGCAGCTCCCCAGCAGGGATGGACTGGCCTCGAGGACCTCATCAAGACCGTGCCGAACACAGCGACCCCTCGCGAGTCTCAGCCGCACGTCGTTGTCCTCGTCGTTCGCAACTTCGCGAGCCTCTGGTGGGACGAAGCGCTGCCGGTACTCGGTGGTTTTAAAAAACACGCTGACGAAGACATCTTGTTCCAGAACTTCATCACAAGCGCCAACGGAACCATCGGGATCATCGACGCGCTCACCAGCGGACTTCCGCCAAGGCCCGGAGCTCGCTCTCTTTCGGAGAGCGAGTACATGCGGACACAGATCGCCAGTGGAAGCCATTTGCCGTTTAAGCGGGCCGGATACACAACGCGCTTCCTGTACGGTGGCAAGCTCGGGTGGCGGCAACTTGGTCAGTACCTCAACGTGCAGGGCTGGGATCAGCTTGATGGACCGGAGCAAGTCTTCGAGAAGCAAAACCTCTATGACCTCAAGGAAGCGGATCGCGCGAGCGAGCTCGGCGTCTACGACGAACACCTCTTCGCGTACCTGAAGCGTGAGCTGGAGACGGCGACAGCACCACAGTTTTTCTTCGTGCTCACCACCACCAGTCAGCCGCCGTTTGAATTACCGCTCAGTCACAAGCCCCAGGGCCTAAATCGTCTTACCCCGGACGAGAAGAAATCCTTTGGCCGCGACTCTGATGATGTCCTCGCGTTGGCGAAGGGCCTTCAGTATTCCCTCGGACATCTCTCGAGGTTCATCGACGGCGTGAAGAGTGGAGCTCTCAAGGAGAACCTCGCGCTCGCCGTGACCGGTGACCACGCCTACTGGGTCGGCCGCAACCGCGGCGATGAGAACCTGGTACAAAGGCTGGGCGTCCCATTCTATCTTTACCTCCCGGCCGATCTAAAGCCGCAGAGCTGGAACAAGGAGAACTGGGGCTCGCACGTAGATATCCTTCCGACGCTCTTCGAGGCCACTCTTCCGGGTAAGGCCTACTGGGGTTTCGGACAGAGCATGTTTAAGGCGCGCGGAGCGGGACTGAACGCTCAGAATATCGTCGTGAGTGACGTCGGCGCCTGGGTCGGTGGCCGCGCGAAGTGCTGGACCTCAGAGACGGAGAAGACTCTAGTCGACTGTACTCCTACGGACGAACTCGAAGCACTGCTGCAGTTTAACCGCGCGCAGATGGGACTGGCGGACGAGTTCCTGCGGACCCAGGCCTCAGGGCAGATAGGCCTTCTGCCGTAGGTAGTGGTCGGCGATCACGATCTTCGCCATGGCTTCTACCACGGGAAGCACGCGTGGGAGTAAGCACGGGTCATGGCGTCCGGCCTTCGCCTTGTCTCCAACAGTGGAGGGGGCCTTGAATGCCACACGCATCGTCAGGGGATCACCGTTCGTGATGCCGCCTTCCATGCCGCCGAAGTTTTTGGCATCTTTCGACAGCACACTTCCGGCCAGCTCCGAAGCAGCGAAGCCGATCCCGACCTCAAACCCGAGACATCCCGGAAGAGAAAGCATGGCCCGTGCGAGGTCTGCTTTAAGTTTTTCGAACGCCGGTTCACCGAGCCCCGCGGGCACTCCCTCGATCACAAGACCGACGACGCCACCGGCGGATTCACCCTTCGCCTTACACTCAAGAAGAAACTCCTCCGCAGCCGTTGAGCACTCCTCGTTTGTGAAACCCAGGACCGTGCGCTCGCGCTTGAGCACGTGGCCATTTTTGTGTCCACCAATCACTTCGCTCCACGCGAAGGCCGACATCTGTGGAAGCACAAGGCCCGCGAAGTACCCGGCGATGACTCGCGCGACGGTCTCGCGGCCCGAGGCGCGGCCTCCGCCGCGGTGATCGCGGACACCGAACTTCAGCTCCGTCGTGCGATCCGCGTGGCCTGGACGATGCTGGTCTTTGAGTGCGTCGTAGTCCTTTGAACGCTGATCCGTGTTGCGGACGATGACGGCGATCGGAGTCCCGAGGGTTTTTCCTTCAAAGACACCGGAGAGAATTTCTGGTTCGTCGGCCTCTTTGCGGGCCGTCGTAAAGGCACTCTGTCCGGGCGCGCGGCGGGCGAGCTCGCGCCTGAGGTCGTCGAGGTTCACTGCGAGGCCCGGCGGGACGCCGTCAAGCACGACTCCCAGAGCAGCTCCGTGACTCTCGCCAAAGCTCGTGAGCGAAAACATCTTTCCGAAACTATTTCCACGCATGCAGGAGCCTCTGGATGACCTCGAGCGAGAGGTCTTGGGGTTTGGTGGCGCGATTCGTGACTTCCTCGACTGATGAATAGGTCGCGAGACTCATCCCACAGGGAGCGAGGAAGGAGAGTTTCTTCTTGAGCTCGTCGAAGCGCTGCACGTTGAGGGCAAGGCCATGCAGGGTCACCATGCGATCGATGGCGATGCCGACGCTCGCGAGCTTGTGTGGACCATGCCACAGGCCCAGGAGTTCCCGAGAATGATCAAGGTTCTCGATGCCACGCTCCTCCAGCGCTCCCCGCACGGAGAGCAGGAGCTGGTCGACGAGGTCAGAGAGACCCAGGCGCTGAGGGTGGAGTTTGACGATGGGGTAGAGGATCAATTGTCCCGGATGGTGGAAGGTGAGACCTCCGCCGCGCTCAATCTGGAAGTAAGGCACGGGTAAATTCGGGTAGGCCTCGCGCTTGAAGTTTTCGAGCTCGAACTTCTGCCCTTTCTTTGGTTTCTGAAGGCCGCGGCCGTGAGTGAGTACGTCCGGATGGGAGCAGACGATGAGCCACTTCTCTGAAGACTCGCGAACGCGCTCAACGGTTTTGCGCTGAAAGTCCCAAGCATCCTGATAGTCCCAGTTCCATTTCGTAGCGACGTGCCAGCCCTGGGTTTGGATGACCTCGGGACCGCTCATGTCGCGTCCGCGTAGTTGAGGAAGTCGGCCGCTTTGTAGGACGAGCGCACGAGAGGACCGGAGGCGACGAACTTGAAGCCGAGCTTCTGCGCCATGCGCTTCATCTCTTCGAACTCGTCCGGCGTGTAGAACTTCTTTACGTCAAGGTGGCGCTTGGAGGGTTGCAGGTACTGGCCGAAGGTAACGATGTCGCAGCCGACGGCGCGTAGATCGACGAGGGTCTCCTGGATCTCTTCCCAGCTCTCGCCGTGTCCCACCTGAAGGGAAGTCTTGGTCTGAATCGTCGGGTAATTCTTCTTATAGAACTCGAGGCACTTGAGTGTCTTGTCGTAGCCCGCGCGCGGGTCGCGCACGGGATGCGTGAGGCGCCGGACGGTTTCGATGTTCTGGGCAATCACAAAGGGTGCACTCTGCGCGAGCGTGTGCATGTGTTCTTCGATGACCGAGAAGTCCGGTATAAGAACCTCGACCTTCGTCTCCGGGTGGAGGTCGTGGATGCGTTTCACCACCGCCGC
>JBKHVY010000054.1:0-12618 GCA_046569805.1 Bacteriovoracia bacterium
TGGTACATTTTCGCGAACGAGAAGCCGCGCTTGACCACGTCGGCGCGCACGTTCATGCCCAGGAGCAGGAAGCGGGTGAGATGGGTCAGACGCTCTCGCTCTGTCTCCCAGCTCACGAAGAGATGGGGACGGCCGGTCTCGGTGAGAGCAAACGAAAGCATCTGACCGAAGGCGAGCCACAGAGTTTCGTCGGAAACCTCATCGACGTTGAGGTCTCCGGCGGAACACGCGGCCTGGTAAGACAACATCCACCACGGCAAGAGGGTGTGGGCGAAATGCTCTTGGTGAAAACGCAGGGGTCCTTCGGTTTCGAAGAGACCGTGACCCAAGAGCCGCAGGATTTGTGGGTGGCGCTTCACGGATTCCATGGAACCCGGACGCCGCCCGAGAGTGATCCCCCACACCAGCATGCCGGTGATGAACAAGAAGTGGGCCGTCGATGGCGACGGACCGCGAACGAAGGATTCCCACTCGTGGAAGGGAAAGCGATTGAGACGCTTCACTTCCGCCCAGAGGTCTTCCTTCGATGAAAAGTGTCGATAAAGTATCGGTTCGGTAATCGTGAGCCGCTGAGCAAGCTCGCGGGTGGTGACCCCGTGGTATCCTCGCTCGGCAAAAAGCCCCGAGGCGATCTCGAGAATCTGGGAACGCCGGTCCTCGGCCTTGAGTCGTAGCTTCTGAGTCATTTCTCTTCCTTGAGATGACGATGTTTTCCTTAGTATAAGCTAACTTCGGAAAGGGTGTGAGCTTTTTTCCCCCCAGTTAGTGAGCGCTCGCTAACATTCCGACTCCCCCACTCGGCTACTAAAGTTAAATACCGATTAATCCGATAATGCTCCCATGAACCAGAACCTCTCACGCTTGTGCCGGGAAGAATGTTTGCGCCTTCTGCGCGAACTCCCGACACACACCCAGCCGAAGCTCTTGCTGCACACGCTGAAGGCGAACGTGCACGCGCTGGGCCTGGCAAAGCTCGCGCTCGAGATCCACGCCGCTGAGGAGAAGAAGGTTTCGGTGAAGGAGCTCCCGCTCTCACGCTGGACGAATGAGGTCATGCGGCTTAATCCTCCCAAGCAAAGTTGGGAAGAGACGCTCATGGCGATTGCGCTGGAGCACAAGAAGAAGCTCACGCTCCACTGGCACGGGCCCCACCTCGAAGAGCTCACGTCGATCATCCTGCACCTTGCGCGCAACACCATCGCCCACGGCGCGAAGGCCGAGCTCAACTTGTGGGTCGCGGTCAAGCAACGCAACAACAACTGGCACATCCAGGTGCGCGACGACGCCGGCGGCATGCAGGCGCACAAGCGGCCCGGGGATCTCCTCGCGGGCCAGGGCGCGGGCCTTGCGTACGTGCGCGAGACGCTCAAGCTCTGGGGCGGCTCCTGCGGCATTCTCTCGGACCCGGGCCAAGGCGTGATCGTCACGCTGCAGTTCCCACTTACGGCACAGACAGCACTTAAAAAAGTGGCGTGATGAAAGAGTACGTCTATCGGCGCACGACGTTCTATAGTCTCCGTGGCCACGAGGCCTTCCCGGACGAACACAAGAACTTCCCCATCATCCAGCGCCCAGAGCACGTCGTCGAGGACGCCGTGGTGTACCTCACCGATGGGACGAGCTACTTGCACTTCCCCGGCGCGGCCCGTGCGGTGGCGATCGCCACCGCGGACTTCATCGCGCGCCACTTCGGCGAAGACTTCTTCGAGGTGCTCAACGACTCAAGCCTCATGCACGGGAACGATCCCTACTTCAAGACCTACGCAGAGGACCGCGCAACCTACGATGCAATCCTGGCGCGACTTCCGCGCGAGAAGATCAACTGGTCGAGCGAGCGCATGGGAATTACGGGGCGCCTGATCCAGGAGGAGTATCTGCTGGACGAGGAAGGCCTTTCGCTTGTTCCTCGGTCGGAGTAACCTCTTTCACGATCGGCTCCGCCAGCGGTGCGCACTCTTGCTTAGGAGGTGCACCACGGAACAGCGCTGACCCCAGAACACCGACGAAAAAACCGAGAAGCAAGAGAAGCCAAGTCTTCATACGTACTTCTCGCTCTTCGCTTTTGAGAGAACGATCACGCCTTTTTCTTTCAGGGCGAGCACGACTTGCATGATGCGCTTCTGCGCCTCAAGCACTTCCGCCAAGGGCTTCGGCTTTCCCTTGAGGAGTTCGTCCACGTCCGCGCGGTTGTTCTTCGACAGAAGCGAGAGGATGTGATTCTTTACTTCAAGCGATGACCCACGAAGCGCCAGGCCCCAGTCGTTGATGTGGGTCTCGGGCCACAGCTTACTCATCATCGCCACCGTGAGGTACTGAAGGTCGTCGAAGGTGGTGAGGCTCGCCTTGAGACGGATCGCCATCTCCGGGTCCTGGCGCGCGATGTCCGAGAGGATGGTCTGCTGCTGCGAGAGATCCAACAGCTGGAGCATCTCGAGGGCGGCCTTGAAGCCGTCGATCTTTTTCCCGCCGGCCATCGTTAGACTCCGAGGTACGGGTGCTTTGTGGCCAGGTGACTCTTCACGTAGTCACCCACGGCCTCTTCGAGCTTTAGGAACTTAAACTTCGGCAGGGCCTTCTTGAGCTTCGTCATGTCGGCCTCGGTGAAGTACTGGTACTGAGCGCGCAGTGTTTCCGGCATGTCGATGTACTGAATGTTGGGTTTGAGTCCTTGCGCCTTGAAGGTAGCGGTGGCGAGATCCGCGAAGGTGCGTGCTTCACCCGTCCCGAGATTATAAATCCCAGAGAGAGATTTCTTTTTCTTCCCCGCCGCCATGAGTTCCACCATCGCACGACAGACGTCTTTGACGTAGACGAAGTCGCGCTTCTGACCACCGTCAGGGTAGCCCTTGCGGTGAGACTTAAAGAGCTTCACCACGCCATCGGCCTGGATCTGCTTGAAGCCGTGGTAGACGACAGAGCTCATTTTCCCTTTGTGGTACTCGTTAGGCCCGAAGACGTTGAAGAACTTCACCCCGAACCAGCACGGCGGCGTGAGCTTCTGCTTCAGCACCCACTCATCCGTTAGTTGCTTCGACCAGCCGTACTTATTGAGCGGCTTGAGCTTTCCGAGCGTCTTATGGTCGTCAATGTATCCCTGTTCGCCGTCGCCGTAGGTCGCTGCGGAACTGGCGTAGACGAGTGGGACTTTTTTCTTGGCACAGGTTTCGAACAGCAGGTTCGTATAGAGCGTGTTGTTGTCGTAGAGGTAGTCCATGTCCAGCTCGGTGGTATCCGAGCAGGCGCCGAGGTGGAAGACGCCCTTGAGCTTCTGCGGCTTACTCCACACGGAGTGATTCCACAGCTCTTCGGGCAGGATGATTTCGTTGAACTTGAGGTCGCGCAGGTTGAGCCATTTGTCACCAGACTCCATCTCGTCCACGAGGAGGAGGTCAGTAACTCCTAACTGGTTGAAATGCCAAACGAGAACACTTCCAATAAAGCCTGCAGCGCCGGTGATGATGTACATAAGATTTCCTCTTTTATGTCTTTCATCCTACCTGAATTGAGCTTTAAAAAAAGGCCATTTTTCTGTATAACGTCGCCAACTTAACATTATGCTTCAAGGTGGTCTTACGATGCACGTCGACGGATGGAAGATTGAGGAATCGTTTCGCAATACTTTTGCTATGGGCTTTAAGGTCAACGCCCACCTCCACTCTGAGAAGAGTGAGTACCAGCAGATTGACGTAGTAGATACCGACGCTGTCGGTCGTTTGCTGCTTCTTGACGGCAAAACAATGGTCTCCGACAAGGACGAGTTCGTGTATCACGAGGTCGTCTCCCACATCCCCTACATGGTGTCGCGTCAGTGTAAAAACGTGCTCATCATCGGCGGCGGCGACGGCGGCGTGGTGCGCGAGTTCGTGAAGCACAAGGACATCCAGCGCATCGACCTGGTGGAGATCGACGAGCGTGTGATCGAAGTCTCAAAGAAGTACTTCCCCGATTGCACTTCTGGTCTCTCTGATCCCCGCGTGCGCGTCCTGTGCCAGGACGGCTTCGCCTTCATCAAGAAGGCCAAGAAAGAATACGACGTCATCGTCATCGACTCTACCGACCCCGTGGACTTCGCCACCGCGCTCTTCACGGATGCGTTCTACGCTGACGTCTACAACGCCCTCACCGACGAAGGGATCATGCTCAATCAAACCGAGAACCCTTTCCTCGACGAGTGGGGTGTGAAAGACATCTACAACAACATGCGCAAGGTCTTCCCCATCGTGAAGTCCTTCACGGCCCCGATGCTCGTGTACCCGGGTGTCTTCTGGACCTGGGGCTTCTCCTCGAAGAAGTACGCGCCGACAGACTTGAACCCTGAGCGCGTGAGTGCCATGAGCACCATCGAGCGCGACCTCAAGTGGTACAACATGGACTGGCACCGCAGTGCCTTTAGCCTTTCGAACTTCCACAAGAAGACCATCGGTCAGGAGTAAGCATGGAACAAAAACTCATCCGCGAGATCGAAGGCCTCGAGACGGCGCGTCCCTTCATCGGTACGCAGTACGCGCAGGCGATCTTCTCTAACACCACCCACCTCGTGGGCTTCTGCTTCGACGGCACGACGAGCTTCCGCCCCGGGGCACGCTTCGGGCCACCGGCCCTGCGCGAAGCGAGCTACGGCCTCGAGGACTACTCGCCCTACCTCGACAAGGACACGCAGGACTACAACTTCGTGACGATGGGGGACCTTCCGATCTTCCCGTCGAAGTGGCACAAGTCCAACGACTTCTGGATGGAGATGACGAAGGACCTCGACTTCAAGAAGGACAACCTCAAGTTCATCGTCCTCGGCGGCGAGCACTCGATCTCCTACGGCCCGATCGTGCGCCACCTCGAGCAGTACCCGAACCTCGTGCTCCTGCACCTCGACGCCCACGCGGACCTGCGCGACGGCTACCTCGAAGAGAAGTACTCCCACGCGTCGATCATACGCCGCGTGCTAGATCACTTCACGCCCGAGAACATGCTCATGCAGTACGGCATCCGCTCGAGCCCGCGCGAGGAGTTTAAGTGGATGAAGGAGAACGGGACGCTCATGACCTCGCTCAAGGAGCTGTGCGAGGAGCTGGAGCTCCTGCCCGACGACCGGCCGATCTACCTGACGCTCGACCTGGACTTCTTCGATCCGGCGTTCATCCCGGGCACGGGCACGCCCGAGGCCGGCGGCGAGGACTTCCACGGCTTCATGAAGATCCTCAAGATCCTCAACCGCAAGAACTTCGTCGGCGCCGACATCACCGAGCTCGCCCCGATGCTCGACACCTCGAACAACTCCGCCTGCATGGCCGCGAAGGTCTGCCGCGAGATCATGCTCGCGTTGCAAAAGTAACGACTTAAGAGGGGCTCCCGGTTCCCGGGGGCCCCGTCCCTCTGTAAAAACTACTCGACTGCCCGTGCGCCTCGCCGTTTGCCGCTAAGCTTTCCCAAAACCTTACCGGAGACCGACGATGCAGAAGCTTCTTATTTTTCTTCTCTTAGGATTCGCGAGCCTCCTCCCCGCCCTCGCCTTCGGCGCCGAGACCGACTACGTGAACCTCTCGCAGCGAAACCGCGTTCCGCTCTTCGACTGTAGCATCTTCCGGGATCGCTTCGACCGCGACGCCTGCCAGGACCTCACCCGGGGCCGTCCCTACCGCTGGTCCGAGCGCGGCTACGCCGTCAACTGCTCGAGCTTCAGAGGCCGCCGGCAGCAGGACACGTGCTTCGACCTCGCCGAGAGCATCACCTACGCGCGCCACGCCTTCGTCTGCGACCGCCGCGACGAACAGTGCCTGATCACGCGCGACGCCTACGCCAACGGCGAGTTCCCGCGCATGTCCGAGCGCCGCGTGACGACCACCACGACCACCACCATCATCCGCGACGACTACCCACGCACGGGGGCCGTGTGCGACGGCGCGTCCTACGACCGCGCCTACCAGAACTGGTCGGCCGCGAAGGAAGAGCAGCGCCGCCGCGGCGAAACGCGCACCGCGATCGGCATCATCGCCACCATCGGGGGCATCATCCTCAGCGGCTCGGACAACGAAGCCACTAGCACCATCGGCCAGGGCCTCGCGCTCGGCGGCGCCTTCGTCACGGCCTGGGGCCTGATCGAACTCAGTGACGCCAACGGCGCGTACGCGCCGCACCTGGATCCGGCCTGTAGCCGCTCCTACCGCCGTGAAGTCAAGCGCGTCGTCGTCGAGCGCCGCGAGTGCATCAGCACGCGCTACACCGAACAGGGCTGGGGCTCGTCGCGCACGTACTACGAAGTCCGCTGCGAGAACCGCAGCTACGTGACCTACGAGCGCTTCGACGAGTGGGAGCGCAGTAACCGCTGGGTTCACTAGCCAGAGTCGGGAGCTGCCCTAGTGGCAGCTCTGCTTCTCCACTGTTTCCACAGTAGCGTTCTTCTCGACCTGCTTCACCACGCGCACGCCGATCGTGAGCACGCCGATCACCATCAGACTGAGGGCGTAGACCGTGGGCCGCTGCTGGCGCAGGGGCCTTAAGATCCGCCGCACGAGCCCCGGCGCCGCGAGCATCGCCGGCAGCGTGCCGAGCCAGAAGAAGAGCATGCCGAGCATCGCCGTCAGCGGCGCCTGCGTCGCGACCGTCGCTGCGATCACGCCGTAGAGAAGGCCACAGGGAAGAAGGATCGAAATGAAGCCGGTGAAGAACGCTCGCGTGAGCTTCGGGAAGCGGCGATGCACGCGCTGCCACAGCACTTGGTAGATCCGTCCCAGAAAGCGCGGCATCGGAAGCTGCGCCGTCTTTCCTCTGAGCGCCTGGAGTCCCCAGAACAGAAAGAGCCCTCCGACCAGAAGCGACGGGACGACCGAGAGCCACGGGTGCACGTCGCTCAGAGTGAAGAGCCCGCCCATGAATCCGGCCACCGCGCCCAGCGAAAGGTAGCCCAAGAGCCGGCCCACCTGGTAGCGCCAGAGGTCCGCGCGCTGGCCACAGCTCGACGCCACGAGGCCTCCGCACATGCCGACGCAGTGGAGGCTCCCCGCGAGGCCCGCCAGGAGTGAAACCCACGGGACGAAGGTGCGAAGCTCCGCGAAGAGGTCAGTGAAGGGGGCCAACAAGGTTTACCTCCTTCGTGGCGACGACGGCGTTAGTGAGGCGGTCGTAGAGTTCGAGCGTCACGTTCTGCGAGCCCTGCACGAGCACACTCGGTGCGAAGCGCACGAAGACGACGTGCCGCAGTTCTGCGCTCGTCATCTTCCACGGCTTCACCGGCTGGGTCAGGAATATCCGCGAGCGAAGCTCCGCCTCGGCTACTCGCAGCTCGAGCTGAAAGTCCTGGCTCCCCTGGTGCTTGAGCTTCACCGTGAAGTGATTCGTGATGAGCGTCTCACCCGTCTCGAGGACCTGCGTGGCAAACGGTGCACCGGCCCCGCGCAGGAAGTTCACCGAGAGCTTCGTGCTCGAGCGGAAGAAGAGCACGAAGGCCGTGACGAGCGCGAGGCTCACGGCCAAGTAGACCGCTGAGCGGACGGTGACGAGCTTCGCTGTCTCTCCGCGCAGCTCCTTCTCGGAGCTGTAGCGGATGAGCCCCGTCGGCTTCTTGAGCTTCGTCATGATGTCGTCGCAGGCGTCGATGCACTGAGTGCAAGCGATGCACTCGAGCTGCGTGCCGCGACGGATGTCGATGCCCGTCGGGCAGACCTTCACGCAGTTGTAGCAGTTCACGCAGTCGCCCTCGGCGTCCCGCGGAGCGCTTCCGCGGCGCGGTTCTCCGCGCTTCACGTCGTAGGCGACGACCTTCGAGTTCTCGTCCATCATCACGGACTGGATGCGGCCGTAGGGACAGGCGATGATGCAGAACTGCTCCCGGAACCAACCGAAGTCGAGCAGAATAATAAGCGTGGCGATCATGGTGGCGACGAAGATCCCGAAGTGCTCCGTCGGAGGGTCGAGGGTAATGAGAAACAGTTCGCGCGGGCCCACGAAGTAGCCGATGAAGGTGTGCGCGATGTGCAGCGAGATCACGAGGTAGAGGCCCCACTTGAGGCCGCGCTTGAGGACCTTCTCCGCCGTCCAGGGAGCGGCGTTGAGCTGCTCGCGCTGGCGCGCCTTCCCTTCGACCAAGCGCTCGACCTTGAGGAAGATCGCTTGGATGAAGACCGTCTGCGGGCAGCCCCAGCCGCACCACACGCGGCCCAGGAGCGAGGTCATGAAGGCGACGAAGAAGAGCCCCGAGGCGAGCATGAGGAAAAAGAGGATGGGCTCCATCCCGTGCAGCGTAAACCCGAGGAGCGTGAACTCGCGGTGCGCGACGTCGATCATCAGCGCCGGCTTACCGTTCACATAGAACCACGGCAGCACGAGGTACAGGAGGATCAGCGCCCAGTAGACCACCGTGCGACGATCCTTCCACTTCCCCTTCACGTCCTCGGGATACAGGTACACGCGGTTCCCGTGCTCGTCTGTGGTCGCGAGGCGCTCCGGATCGAGCTCGTAGCGGTTCTTAGTCGTCAATCAACTCACCCTGCGGTTCCTTGCCTTCCTTGTGGAAGGTGTTCTTAAACGTCATGACGTAGCCGACCACGCGGTACATGTCCTCGGAGCTCAGGATCTCGCCCCAGGCCGGCATGCCGTTCTCTTCGCTTCCGGTGTACACCACCTGGTAGATGGTGTCCGGCGTCCCCTTGGCGAGGAGCCAGTGCTTGTCCGAAAGGTTCGGACCGATGTCGCCCTTCCCGCCTTCCATGTGACACTGCATGCAGTTCTCCACGTAGACGGCTTCGCCGGCCTTGAGGTTATCCGGCGTGGTGTACGCGGCGTACTGGTTCGGGTCGAAGGGCCCGTGCAGCTTCTTGTACTCTTCCTGCACCTCGCGGACCTTCGTGTAGTGCTCGGTGAACTCCTGGCGCAGACTCTTTCCGCCCAGGGCCTCGTAGTAGATGGTGTAGCCGATGGCGAAGACGATCCCCAGGTAGAACATGACGTTCCACCAGGACGGCAGCGGGTGGTTCAGCTCTTGGATGCCGTCGTAGCTGTGCTCCAGGAGGAGGTGCTGCTCGTCGGCTTCGACGTGTAACTTCGTAGGTTTTTCACTCATGCGACTTCTCCCGGGGTTCGAGGTCCAGCGGGATCCCCGCCGCGCGCTCGAAGAACTCCTTGTTCGATTTCTTAAAGGTCCAGTAGGTGTAGAGGCCAAAGCACACCACGAAGATGACGAGCCCCGTGAGCGGGATCCACGTGAGATCGAAGTGGCTTAGGACGGCTTGCTTCATGGGGCCACCTCCGCGCGGCCGTAGTCCATGCCGAGGCGCTGGATGTAGGCGATGAGTGCTACGACTTCTTTGTTCTGAACCTCGAGCGGGACTCCGCTCAGGTTCAACTCCTCGGCGATGGTCTTCGCCTGAGCCTCCGCCTCCGCAATACTCTGGGCCACCTGCTCCGCAGAGTACGGCACACCGAGCGTTTGCATCGCGGCCATTTTCTTCGGAAGTGAGGCGAAGTCGGTCTTCGCACTGAAGAGCCACGTGTAGCGCGGCATGATCGAGCCCGCGGTTACCTCTTGCGGCTTGTTGAAGTGCCGGTAGTGCCACATGTGCGAGTACTTCATCCCCACGCGCGCGAGGTCCGGGCCGGTGCGCTTCGAGCCCCACTGGAACGGGTGATCGTAGACGAACTCCGCCGCCTCCGAGGCCTTCCCGTAGCGGAGAACTTCGTGCGTGAGAGGACGCACGGTCTGCGAGTGGCAGAGGTAGCAGCCCTCGCGCACGTAGACGTCGCGGCCCAGGAGTTCGAGGCCCGTGTACGGCTTCAC
Source organism: Bacteriovoracia bacterium (assembly GCA_046569805.1). Lineage (GTDB taxonomy): Bacteria > Bdellovibrionota > Bacteriovoracia > Bacteriovoracales > Bacteriovoracaceae > UBA6144. The sequence goes on from JBKHVY010000054.1 coordinate 9,767, forward strand.
GACGTCCAGCTTCGCGATGTAGTTCTTCGACAGGAGCGAGGGCACGATCTCGATCGCCGAGCCGACGAGGATCGCGACCAAGGAGAGCACCGAGAAGATCATCGGCATGCCTTCGAGGCTACGGTGCTTCGTGGCGCCTTTTTCGATCGAGGACTCGTCCAGGGCGTAGGCCTCGAACACTTCCTCGGGCCTAACGGATCCGCTCTTCGCCGTCTTATACAAATTGTAAATCATCACCAGGAAGGACACGAGGACCATCGTGCCGCCGACGGCGCGCACCCAGTACATGGGAATGATCCGGACCACGGTCTCGATGAAGTTCGGGTAGATCAGGCGCCCCGCCTCGTCCATCGCGCTCCACATGAGCGACTGCGTGACGCCGGCGACCCACATGGAAATGATGTAGAGGACAAGCCCACTCGTCGCGAGCCAGAACTGGAGGCTCGCCAGGCGCTTGGAGTAGATCTCCGCGTTCCAGAGCTTGCACACGAGGTAGTAGAGGATACCGGCGGTGATCATGTAGTTCCAGCCGATGGTGCCGGAGTGCACGTGGCCCGGGATCCAGTCGGTGAAGTGCGCGATGGCACTGACGGACTTGATCGAGAGCAAGGGACCTTCGAAGGTCGACATGCCGTAGAACGTGAGCGCCATCGCCATGAACCGAAGGGTCGGCTCGGTCCGGACCTTCGCCCAGACGCCCCGGAGGGTCATGAGGCCGTTGATCATGCCTCCCCAGCTCGGCATCCAGAGAGCAACGGAGAAGACCATGCCCATGGTCTGCGCCCACTCCGGGAGCGTGGTGTAGAGGAGGTGGTGCGGGCCCGCCCAGATGTAGATGAACACCAGGGACCAGAAGTGGATGATCGAGAGGCGGTACGAGTAGACCGGACGGTTCGCGGCCTTCGGGATGAAGTAGTACATGAGGCCCAAGAACGGCGTCGTGAGGAAGAAGGCGACGGCGTTGTGCCCGTACCACCACTGCACCAGCGCGTCCTGGACGCCGGAGTAGATCGAGTAGGACTTCGTGAGCGAGACGGGGATCTCGATGGAGTTCACGATGTGGAGCACGGCGACGGTCACGATGGTCGCGATGTAGAACCAGATCGCCACGTAGAGGTGGCGCTCGCGCCGGCGGACGATGGTTCCGAAAAAGTTGACGGCAAAGACCACCCATATCACGGTGATCAGGATGTCGATGGGCCACTCGAGCTCTGCGTACTCCTTCCCAGACGTGATCCCTAGGGGAAGCGTGATGGCCGCAAGCACGATGATCGACTGCCACCCCCAGAAGTGGATCTTGGAAAGCACGTCGCTAAACAAGCGGGCCTTCAAGAGACGCTGGTGCGAGTAGTAGATCCCCGCGAAGATCGCGTTGCCGCAGAACGCGAAGATCGCCGCATTCGTGTGGAGCGGGCGCAGGCGGCCAAAGGTCGTCCACGGGAGACCGAGGTTCAGTCGCCAGTCGGCGAGCTGGAAGGCGACGGTGACGCCGAGGAGCATGGCGACGGCGCCCCAGATGACAGTGGCGATGACAAACCAGCGGACGATCTGGTCGTCGTAGCGAAACGTCTCGAGCCGGCGGCGAGCGTCAGAGTTGGGTGCGTGAGTCATAGTCTTTTCCTTTCTCGAGGGTACTTTTCTTATCATCTAAGAGCATGCGAAGTCTTGGAGTTTCGAGGTCGTCGTACTGCCCTTTCATCGTCATCCATACGAACGATCCGATGAACACGAGACCCAGGAGCAGTGCCAGGGGAACGAGGACGATCATCACTTCCATAGGTGCCTCTGCGTTTTTGTTCCAATGAACGTGGACACGAGCACGCTGAGCGAGCTCACGGGCATGATGATCGCAGCGACGAGCGGCGTGATGGCACCGGCGAAGACGAACAGGACCGACACAACATTATAGCTCAGGGAAATGATCAGGTTCCGTCGGATCACGCGCATGGTTTCCGTTCCGAGAGTGAGGAGCGTCGGCAGCGCTTCGAGCCCCGGAGTCAGAAGGTACACGTCCGCCGCTCGAAGCGAGATATCCGTTGCGCCCCAGACCGCGACGCCGACGTCGGCGCGCGTAAGAGCGATGGCGTCGTTGGCACCGTCGCCCACCATCATGGCGTGGGTTTCGCTCTCGAGGATACGGCTCTTCTCCTCCGGCGTGAGCTTCGCCTTCACTTCCGAGGCCCTCAGGCCCGCGCCGCTCGCCACGGCGTGGGCAACGTCCGGCGCATCGCCGGAGAGGAGCTCCAGCGCAAGCCCCTGCCGCCGGAACGAGTCGATGACTGCGGGCGCTTCACGGCGCAGGCGATCACTCGCCGCGAACGTCGCCACGAGACGATCGTTTTCCCAGACCTCGTAGCGAGAGATCCGATACGGAAGGCCCGCGATCCCTCCGCGAACACCGAGGCCCGGAACTTCTTCCCAGTCCGTCACCGTGTGTACCGTTGCGCCTTGCGCGCGCGCCCATTCACTGAGGGCCCGCGCCATGGGGTGCTTCCCCTGCACCTCAAGACTCAGGACGACGTCCGCGAGCGGGAGCATCGGAGTTGCGAGCTCCCGCATGTCCGTGATCGAGAGCTGGCCATGCGTGAGGGTTCCTGTCTTATCGAAGAAGACTTTCTTAATTTTACTGACGCGCTCGAGGACCGCGTCGTTCTTTACCACCATCCCGTGCCGGGCCGCCAGGTTGAGGGCCCGCGTGAAGGTCAGCGGCGTCGCTAAGGCCAGCGCACAGGGACACGTCACGATCAGTAAAGTGATCGCGGCCTCGAGCGCCTGCGCGATGGATCCCGTCGCTGCGGTGGCACCGAAGAGGAGCACCGCTAAGGCACAGACGGTCCAGAGGAAGTAGCTCG